>CBRG010000151.1 GCA_000470535.1 Streptomyces sp. AW19M42 | reverse complement strand
CCCCGCCACGCGGGGTCTGGGTCGCGGGCCGGACCGCGGGCGTGGGGCTGTCGCCCGCGGCGACTCCGCCGCGCGGGGCCCTGGTCGGCACGGCGGTGGCGGGGGCGGCCGAGGGGGCCTCCGAGGGGGCTGCGGTGCTGGTCGGCCGCGTGGGCGAGGGGGTGGGGGAGGAGTCGGCGAAGGCCGAGGCGGCGGGGACGCTTACCGCACCGACCACCACAGCGGCCAGGACGGCGGTACGCAAGGACGAGCGCAGGGACATGGATATGGCTCCGTTCAAGGACGGCCCCGACGGCGCCGCGATGCGGAGTCGCACCACGGCGCGAGGCGTGCCGACAGGCTGTCCCGGAGTTATGAAGAAGCTGTCAGGACGCTGTGTTCATCGCATCAGGGCTGCTCGGAGCCGAGCCCGGAGCCGTGCTCGGAACCGTCCCGGTCGTGGGCCGGGGCGGCGTGGGCCGGGACGCCGCCGGGCGGGAGGCCGTCGGCGCGGGCGGGCTGCGACTCCGGCGGGCCGTCCGCGTACGCGCCCTCGCGGTCGGCCGGGAGCCGGAGTGTGAACACCGATCCCTGCCCCGGTGCGCTCACCGCCGTGACCGTGCCGTCGTGCGCCTCCGTGAGCTTCCGTACGATCGCCAGCCCCAGCCCGCTGCCTCCCGTACGCCGGCTCCGGGACTTCTCGCCGCGCCAGAAGCGGTCGAAGACATGGGCGAGGTCCTCCGGCGGGATGCCGCTGCCCGTGTCCTTGACGTCCACCAGAACCGCGTCCCCGGACTCGGAGCCGTACGGGCGCAGGGTGACGCTTCCGCCGGAGGGGGTGTGGCGTACCGCGTTCGAGACCAGGTTGCCGATGGCCTGGCGCAGCCGGACCGGATCGGCCGTCAGCCCCGGGGCCGGACGGTCGGGGGGCGCGGGGAGCACGGCCAGCGCCACCCCGGACGTCTCGGCGCGGGCCTGGTGCGCGGCGGCGACCTGGCCCAGCAACTCCCCGATCCGTACCGGTTCGGCGTGCAGCCGCAGCGCGCCCGCGTCGGCCTGGGCCAGATCCTGGAGGTCGTCGATGATGTGCTGCAACTGCACCGCCTCCTCGTGCAGCGAGGCGATGAACGCCGGGTCCGGGTCTGCCACCCCGTCCTGCGCCGCCTCCAGCCAGCCGCGGATGTTGCTGAGCGGGGTGCGCAGTTCATGGGCGACATCGCTGACCATGGCCTTGCGCTGGGCCTCCAGCCGCGCGCGGTGGGCGGACATGTCGTTGAACGTGGCGGCGAGCCGCCCGATCTCGGTGTCCGCGGCGACCAGCACCGGCACGCTGTCCTCGCCGTCCCGCATCCGCTGTGCGGCGCCGGTCAGCGCGCGCAGGGGGCGGACGAGCCGTGCGCCCACGAGCACCGACGCGCCGACGGTGAGAGCGAGGACGAGGGCCGCCGCACCCGCGATCTTCGCGGTGTTGGCCGGTGAGAGATCGAAACCGGGCACGGTGGTGCCGCCGGTGTCACCGATGAACAGCAGGGCGGGCGAGGCGACGTACGAACCGAGCTGTTCACGGCGGGCCGTGCCGACGCAGGAGGCGATGGCCCGGTCGTCCTCGCTGTTCCCGGCCGCCGGCGACTGACGGGTGCCCGGAGCGGCGCTGGGCGCGTCGGTGGGCGCATAGGTCGGTACGGGGCTGGGTGACGCTCTCAGCAGCTCGCTGGGGGTCGCCACGGCCGGCCTTGGTTCCATGGGCTGGCCCCAGGACAGATCCAGCTTCAGCTGGACGCCGGCCCGGCCCTGGCGCTTCAGGCAGGCGTCGGCCAGCTGGTTGAGGGCTTTGAGCGCCTTCCTCTCGGTCGCGGTCGGGCTGTCCAGTTCATCGGTGGCGCAGCGCGTGCCCTGCACGCGCTCGGGGTCGTTGCCCACCACCTGGATCCGGGGGCGCCCGCTCGCGCTGCGGACCACGTCGGAGGCGATCCCGGTCGCGCTGAGACAGGACACCTTCCGGTCCGCGATCTTCTGCAGCTCCGCACGCTCCGTCGCGGGCAGCCGGAACGGTCCGACCGCTCGCGGATCGACCCGGTCGGCCGGGGCCCCCGACGCGCCCGCGGTCTCGGCCGCCAGTGCCGTGTCCACCGACAGCGGATCGACGATCGCCGAGGCCTGCGACGGCAGCGCCGCCGCCGACTCGGGATCGGCCGAGTCGGCCAGCGGAGCGCGCCGTTCCGTCGTCAGCGCGATTCGCCGGCCGGACTGCTTCGCCAGGTCACGCACGGTCTTCCCGACGCCGTCCCAGGTGGGATGGGCCGCCGCGTAACCGAGCAGGCTGTGGTAGATCCGGGCGTCGGCGGTGAGGTTTTGGCCCTGCTCCTGCCGGATCGCGCCGGACGTCGTCTGCACGGCGAGCCAGGCGGTGGCAGCCACCGAACAGGCCGCCACGAGCGCCGAGACGGCCAGCAGCCGGGCGAAAAGGCTTTTGCGCAGGGGCAGCCGCGCCCGTTGCCCGGGGTCCGCCGCCTGCTGTTCCCCGCTACGACGACGCACGTGCCGCCGCCTTCGCCGGGTCCGTCAGCTTGTACCCGACACCGAAGACGGTGAGCAGCCGGGTCGGCCGGCGCGGGGTGGGCTCTATCTTCTTGCGCAGGTTCATGATGTGCACGTCGACCGTCCGGTCGCTGATGTACCGGTCGAATCCGTGCAGCTCCGCGAGCAGTTGCTGCCGGGAGAAGACCCGGTCGGGCTCGGCCGCGAGCGCGGCGAGGATCCTGAACTCCCCGGGGGTGCATTCGACGGGCTCACCGCCGACCGAGACCAGATGCCGGGTCGGATCGACGACGAGCGAACCGACCGTCAGAGCCGAGTCGTCGGCCGGGTCTGCGCCCGTGGGGCGGCGGCTGCGTCGCAACAGCGTACGGACCCGGGCCATCAGCTCACGCGGGCTGTACGGCTTGGTCACGTAATCGTCCGCGCCCAGATCGAGCCCGAGCAGCAGATCGTCCTCGGTCGTGCGGGCCGTCAGCATCAGCACCGGCAACTCCCGGCACTCGGCGCGCAGGACGCGCACCACGTCCAGACCGTCGGCACGAGGCATCATCACATCGAGGACCAGCAGGTCCGGCTCCCGGTGCCGGACCAGGTCGAGGGCCGCGAGACCGTCGCCGACGAGCGTGACGGAGTGGCCCTCCCGTTCCAGGTACCGGCGAAGGAGTTCGGCCTGCTTCTCGTCGTCTTCAGCGACGATCACGTTTGCACACACGTGCTCGATCGTAGAGGGGTTCGAACAGCGGACGTCGGCCTCTTGCCCGCGACGCCCTTGTAACGCTCTTGTGTACCCGCAGGTAACTGGCATGCGCGACGGTTGTACAGCCGTGCGGTGGGACAGTCGTGCGGGTCGCGGCCGGTCGAGGCGTACGCGAAGGGCGCGGCGTTCACGAGGGCGGGCAGCAGGGTTGAGCCGGTGGCGGGGCACGAGGTACGGGACAGACCGCTCTCAGCCCTGACCGCGGTGCGACTCCATGAGCTCGTGGTGCGCGGCCAGCACGTCCTCGGCGAGCACCGTCACGATCTCCTCGCGCGTCGGCGTGGTGTCGGCGTGCTTGGAGAACAACCGCAGATCCCGCTGCGCGGCGGTCTTCTGGCACAGCTCACGGGCGAACCTGGCATTGCCCACGGTGTCGGCCATGCCCTCGTCCACGACAGCCGTACACAGCGAACCGAGGACCTCGACCGCCTCGTCGTCGGGTTCGTCACCCTGAGCGGCCAGGACGGAGCGGGCGATGAGGACGAGCTCCTGGGCGGAGTACGACGGGAAGTCCACGCGCGTGGTGAACCGGGACACCAGACCGGGGTTGGTCGCCAGCAGACCGGCCATCTCGTCGCGGTATCCGGCGAGTACGACGACGAGCCGGTCCCGGTCGTCCTCGGCCCGCTTCAGGAGCACCTGCAACGCCTCGTCCCCGAACGCGTCGCCACCGCTGTACCCGCTGTTGGACAGGGCGTACGCCTCGTCGATGAACAGCACGCCGTTCAGCGCGGAGTCGATGACCCCGCTGGTCTTGATGGCCGTGGATCCGAGGTGCTGCCCCACGAGATCGACGCGCTGGGCCTCGATCACATGACCGGACCGCAGCAGGCCGAGACCGGCGAAGACCTTGCCGATGATGCGGGCCACCGTCGTCTTGCCGGTGCCGGGCGGCCCCGCGAAGACGAAGTGGCGGGGCTTGGCACCCCCGGGGAGCCCCTGCTCCTCCCGCAGCGCGGCCATGCGCAACTGGGCCATGAGGGTGCGGACCTGCCGCTTCACGGGTTCGAGCCCGATCATGCCGTCGAGCGCCTGCTGGGCCTCGGCCAGCAGCGCGGCCCGCTCCTCGGCCGACGGCCCGTCCCCGCTGCCGCCGCTCTCGTCACCACCGGGCCCGGCCTGCGGCGAAGGAGAGCCGGCTGTGGCCGCGACGGACGGCGCCGGTTCACCGGAGTGCCGCTCCGGAGCCGCGTCCGAAGCGCCCTCGGAGTCGGCCGGAGCGGCCGGGGCCGGCGTCGCGCGGGCCTGGGCGCGGACGTCCACGTCGAAGAGTCCCGGCGAACAACGGAAGGCGTACTGGTACCGCTTCAGCGCGTCCTCCGTCCGCCCCAGCTCCTCCAGCGACCGCCCCATGAAGTAATGGGCCTCCGCATCGAAGCGGCCCCCCTTCTCCAGCTTCCTGGGAAGAGGTGTGAGCACGTTCAGCGCCTCGTGGTGGACGCCCTGGGCGAAGAGCGACATCCCGACGTACAACTGCGCCTCGTCGAACAGGAACGCGTCACCGATCCCGGTGGCGAACCGCAGCACGAGGGCCCAGTCGTTCTTGAGGAACGCGTACCGCGTACAGATGAACCGGGTCTCGTCGCAGTCCAGCTGCGCGGTGGACAGCCCCGCCCAGGCCTCGTCGAGCCGGCTGTTGTCCAGCAGCGAGGACATCGCCGCCAGCCACAGATCCCGCGCGTTCTCCAGCCGGAAGGTGACGTAGTGGCCGATCTGGAACGTGGACCGCAGGGGCAGCCCGAACTTGGTACGCAGCGCACCGAAGGCCCCGGAGTTCCGGAGCATGGCGTCCAGCGCCTCCTGCTGGTTCGGGCCGGTCGCATGGAGACCGAGCCACGCGTCGGTGGCGGCGGGATCGTGGGACGTGGCGAGCGCGAACTGCGCGGACGCGCCCGTGGTGTCCCCCTGGCGCATCAGCAGCATCGCCTGGTTCCACGCCTGCTCTGCCTTCCTGACCGACCCCCGGCTCGCGGTTGCACCCTGCACGTGTCTCTCCCCCTCCGGCAGACGTGCGACCCGCGCCGCGGCCCGCACGGCCCACCGTGATCACCTGGAACGGTCGTCAGGATAGCCAACGTCCGCGTCCGGGGGGCGCGGTGAGCACACCGCGTGCCGCCCCACTCGGTAGATTGCATCTGCACGGTGGCAGCGGCGGTGCCGGGGAGGGCGCACCGCGCGGAACACCGGGAACGGGGAGTGCGCCACATGCTGGATCCCATTTCGCTGACAGCCGTTTCTGCGGTGCTCGGCGCGGTCGGCTCGGGAATGGCCAACGAGGCCGGGAGATGGGTGTGGGAGTCGACCGGCGGATACGTCCGCCGCATCGTCGGCCGC
>CBRG010000150.1 GCA_000470535.1 Streptomyces sp. AW19M42 | reverse complement strand
CGGCGGCCCGGCGGGCGGCCGGTCTGGTCGAGGAGGCCGGCGGGCGGTCGGCCGCCGTCGCCGAGGCCCATCGGCACCTGGACAGCGCCCGCGCCTGCCTGGAGAGCGTCGCGTTGGAGCCGGAGGCGGCCGGGGAACTCCTCGCGCTGTTCCCGTACTTCGTCGAACGCACCGTGTGACGGGGTCCGGGCGCGCCGCCGGCCCCGTACGCGCCGGGCCGGCGGCGACCACGTTCAGGAGTGCATGGACGCGCCCTTGAGGATCTTGTCCACAGCGTTGCGGGGGCCGTGCACGGCCAGCCCGGCCAAGTCCATCCCGTCCCGCCGCACGGCCCGGACGGCAGCCCTGTTGTCCCGGTCGTTGCCCGTCGAGAAGAGGTCGGACGTGAACACCGAGAGCGGCACGCCCCGGCCGATCGCGCGGGTGTGGGCCGCGGTCAGCACCTCCTTGCCTCCTTCGAGGACCAGGACCGGCTGGCGGAACATCGGCAGGGAGGGGGGGGCCGTCGGCGTCGGCGTACGGTTCACCGACGAGTTCGGGCACCACCGTGCCGAGCCCGCTGACCAGGAAGGCCGTGACGTTCAGCCGCTGCCAGGTCAGCAGGTCGTCCCGGAGCAGTACGGCGATCTTGGTGTCGAAGCGGACGGGGGCTGTTTCGTCTGTCATGGCTCCGAGCCTGCCCGGCCCTCCCCCGGCCCGTCTTGTACGAACTTTGCATGATGCCCGACGGCACCCGCCCGGAGCGGGCGGCCCGGCCGCCGGGCGTACGATCGGTTCATGGCTGCTCGTCCGGACATCACCGCGTGGTGTCCGCCCGTGGAGGGGATCGAAGAGGTCTTCCACGCCCACTTCATCGATCACTCCTACCCCATGCACACCCACGACGCGTGGACCCTGCTCATCGTGGACGAGGGCATGGTCCGCTACGACCTGGACCACCACGAGCACGGGGTGCTCACCCATGTGGTGACGCTGCTGCCGCCGCACATTCCGCACAACGGCGGCGCCGCGACCGCCGAGGGCTTCCGCAAGCGCGTGCTGTACCTCAACACCGCACAGGTCGACGAGAAGCTGATCGGCATGGCCGTGGACAGCCCCGTGCTGCACGATCCGGCGCTGCGGCGCCGGATCGCCAGGCTCCACACGACGCTCTCCCGGCCGGGCGACGAACTGGAGGCGGCGAGCCGGCTCGCCCTGGTCGCCGAGCGGCTCGACCAGCATCTGCGCGACCGGCTGGAGCCCGTCCGGTACGTGCACGACCACAGGGTCGCCCACCGGCTGCGCGATCTACTCGACGAACGGTTCGTGACAGGCATCACGCTCCAGGAGGCGGCGCTGCGCCTGCACGCCCACCACACGCATCTGGTGCGGGCCTTCAGCCGGGAGTTCGGGATGGCGCCGCACCAGTACGTGACCGGGCGCCGGGTCGATCTGGCACGTCGGCTTCTCCTCCAGGGGCTGCCGGGAACCGATGTTGCGGCGTCGGCCGGTTTCTACGACCAGTCCCATCTGGCCCGCCATTTCAAGCGCGTCGTGGGCACCAGCCCGGGGCACTACGCCCGCACCCGCGGACCGCTCGCCCCGCCCGCCGCCTGAGGCCGGCTACCGGCGCTCCAGCGAGCCCCGGACGAAGGCGGCCTGCCCGGCGTGCTGGAGATCGTCCGACAGCACGCTGATCAGCCGTGCGCCCAGGGTGACCGCCGGCGACCAGGCCTCGTCCACGACGCGGTCCAGCGCCTTGCCGTCGAGGCCCTGGAGGAAGCCGATGGTCTGGAGGTGCACCGCGTCAAAGTAGCCGATCAGCAGCTCCGCCGAGCCCACCTTCACCTCCCCGACCTGCTTGCTGCTCTGCCCGTAGCCGGTGGCCCTCTCGGCGAAGGGCAGATCGAAGCGGGCGGCCCAGTCCTGGGCCGACCAGATCTGTTCGGTCCCGGCCGCGTCCGCGATGTGGTCGTCCTGGACCCGGGTCAGGTGCCAGACGAGCCACGCGATCGAGTTCGCGCCCTTGTCGAGTCGGGCGTGGAGGTCGTCGGGTTCGAGGCCCTCGACGGCCGCGTGCACCGTCTCCCGGATGCGGGTGTATCCATCCACCAGAATATCTGCGACGTTCATGTCATCACCATGCCGTTCCCCTGCCCCGGCCGCGCCGACGACACGCCCCGCGGGATGCGGCGCCGGTGAGGTGGACTCCCCTCACCGGCGCCGCCCGGTGATCAGCTGTAGATGCCGAACTCCCAGAGCGAGTAGCCCCAGGCCGTGCCCCGCTGCGTGAGGTTGAGCTTCACGTAACGGGCCGTCTGGGCGATGTCGAGATCGTCGGCATCGCCGTTGCCGCTGGTGGTGGAGTACACCGAACGCCAGTTGCTGCCGTCGTCCGAGACCAGTACCTCGTACGACTTGGCGTAGGCCGGGTCCCACACCAGCTGGAGGTGGCGGAAGGACCTGCGCTCACCGAGGTCGACCTGGATCGACTGGGGGTCGCTCCAGTCGCTGGCCCAGCGGGTGTCGGTCCTGCCGTCGACCACCATCGCGGGGGTGCAGGGGCAGCCGGTGCTGCCGGCCTGGGCCGAGGTGGCGGTGGCCGGGCGACCGAGCGCCACGTTGGTGCCGGTGACCGGCGGCACCACGACCTTCACCGACTTGGTCTCGATGCCGGCGTTTCCGTGTCCGTCCTCGGCCTGGATGTAGACCTTCCACACCCCGAGCCGCTCCGGCGCCGTCACCGCGAAGGTGCCGTTGCCGGTGGACCTCCAGCCGGCCTCGACCAGGGCCTTGTCACCGGTGGCGTAGTTGCCGCTCAGATAGATCTTGTACGTCAGCGCGTCGTTGTCCGGGTCGCGGATGTCGGCGCCGACGGTGAACTCCCTTCCGGCGGGCGCCCCGCCGGCGTTCTGGACCGTCATGTTGCTGATGACGGGCGGGGTGTTGTCCCCGGCGGTGGAACCCTTGTACGCCTTCTTCAGCGCGTAGTACGAGAGCCGCTTCTTACCGTCGGGCACCACGTTGAACCAGATGCCGCCGAAGTCGTGCTCCGTTCCGTAGTGGAAGAGCGTGGCGCCCAGGGCGACGCCCTGGTGGGCGGTGATGCAGTTCCAGGCCTTGGTGTAGCCCTCGGCCTTCTGCACGTCGGTGGGCTCGTCCGGGACGCCGTTGGCGTCGTCGGGGACCTCCCACTCACCGGCCGGGCCGCCCTCGGTGATGATGTAGGGCTTGGTGTAGCCGCCGGACTCCCATGCGCCCCGCACCCCGCAGATGTCGCCGTAGGAGTTGACCGAGTACAGGTCCAGGTCCGGGGCGTTGCGCTTGTAGTACGGCCAGGCTCCCGTCCATGCGTCGGTCGAGGTCACCGGGTGGTCGGGGTCGATCGTGTGGATCTTCTTCGCCACGTCGTTGACGAAGGTCGTGTAGGCGTTGCGCTGCTTCTCCAGTTCGTCACCGCTGTAGCAGTTCTGGAGACCGAGCACGGACTCGTTGCCGACGTTCCACATGAGCACACCGGGGTGGTTCTTGTAGGTGTCGACCCACTTGGCGAACTCGGTGAGCGAGGACGCCTTGTACGCGTCGTCGGTCAGGTAGTTGACGCAGCCGCCGCTGCCGGGACCGCCGCCCGGCTGGAGCCAGAATCCGCTGACGACCCGGATGCCGTTGGCCGCGGCCTCGTCCAGCAGGGGCTTGGAGGAACCGTCGGTGCCCCAGGTGCGGATGGTGTTGACACCCATCGACTTCAGGTCGGGCAGGTAGCGTGCCGCGTCGGCGACGGACGGACCCCAGGTCAGTCCCTTGACCTGGTAGGGCTTGCCGTCGACGGTCAGCTGCCAGTTGCCCTGCGAGCCGGTCACCCGGACCGCGCCGCCGGTGGAGGGCGGTGTGCCGTCGGTGCTGCCGTACACCTGGAACTCCCAGAGGGAGTAGCCGTATCCGCCGGCACGGGCGGTGCCGTACATCCTGACGTACCGTCCGGATCCGGAGACGGCCAGTTCGTCCGTGCCGCCGTCGCCGTCGGTGACGGTCTTGAGCGTGCGCCAGTCGGATCCGTTGTCGGACGCCTGGATCTGGTACGCCTTGCCGTAGGCGGACTCCCAGGTCAGGACGACTCTGCTGAGGTCCGCGGGGGCGCCCAGGTCCACCTGGATCCACTGCGGGTCGCGCCATTCACTGGCCCAGCGGGTCCCGGTCGTGTTCCCGTCGACGGCCGCCGACGCCGCGTAACCGTCCCCCTCGTGGGAGGAGGCGGTGGCGGTTTTCCCTTGGGAGAGCAGGGAGTCGGCGGCTCGGGCGGAGGTCGCTGTGAGCATCACGAGCGACGACGCGAGAAGGGCGAGAAGAGTGATCAACAGCGTGCCCGTACGCGGTCTCGCGGGCAGGGCTGCGCTAGGTCTGTGCACATTCTCTCCTGGCAGAAGAGTGCGGGACGGTGTCCCGTAACCGAATGGGAGAGCGCTCTCCCAGGAGAGTGACGTGTAGCCGTTCAGCTGTCAACGAGCTTGACGAGACGGGTTCGGCGAACGGCGGAAGCGCCGGGGCCGCGACGCGCCCTCGCGACTACGGCACGAGCCGTGTGGTCTCGGCCGGACGCTCGGCGCGGCCGCCGATCCCGGCAGCGCGCGCGGCGGCGTGCAGGGAGCGCAGCGCCAGCATCAGGAAGCCGATGTCGTCGAGGTACACGGGGTCGGGCAGCAGGTCGACAGGTGACACGGTGTAGATCACCGCCGCCCAGACCAGCGCCTTGTTCTGCAGCGGTATACCGGCGTCGACCAGCAGCTTCCTGGCCCGGAACACCCGCACCAGAAGAACGCCCGCGATACCCAGGGTGAGCAGCACGAGAACCGCGCCGATGACGAGCCAGGCCGTGGTGTCCATGTCTCACCGTCTACCCGGTGACGGGGGAATCATCACGCGGGACGGCCGCCGCCGGTACGATGGGCCCCCGGCGTCAGCCGTACTCCTTGGCCCGTCGGCGGCTGCGCCGCTTCAGCGCGCGCCGCTCCGCCTCCCCGAGGCCGCCCCACACACCGGTGTCCTGGCCGTTCTCCAGGGCCCACCGCAGGCACTCGTCCCGCACGGGGCAGCCGCGGCACACCGCCTTGGCGTCCTCAATCTGTACGAGCGCGGGGCCGGTGGCCCCGATGGGGAAGAACAGGTCCGGATCCTCGTCGCGGCAAGCCGCCCGCTCGCGCCAGTTCTCCATGGGTCTCACTCCAGACGGTCGTGTTCGTGTGTACGGATCAGTACGCTGCGGGTGACCGTCGTGAGGCCTCCGAAACCTCCTGCGACAGGATCTCCCGATTCGCAGGAGCTGCGGTGGCGGCGGTTCCGGGGCGACCATGGGAGACAGCGAACCTTGTGTCCGGGCACGGCGACGGCATGGGAAGGGAGGTCCGTGGAGGGCACCGATGACATGCGGACCGGCTTGGGCGGCGCCCGCCGGGCCGCGGTACGCCGCTCTTCCGAGACCGGGCTGGTGGACGTCCTCGGGACGGCCGCGATGATGCTCGACACCGAGGGCCGCATCGTGCTGTGGAGCCCGCAGGCCGAGCGGCTGCTGGGCTACACGCCGCAGGAGGCGCTGGGCCGGTTCGCCGCCCGCATCCTGGTCGACGAAGAACACTTCGAGCTGGTGCTGAGGCTGTTCTCCGAGGTGATGAGCAGCGGTGAGACCTGGGCGGGGAGCTTCCCCGTACGGTGCAAGGACGGCACCAGCCGGCTGCTGGAGTTCCGCAACATGCGGCTGCAGGACGACCGCGGTGACTTCTACGCGCTGGGGCTGGCCACGGACGGGGCGACGCTGCGGCAGGTGGAGCGCGATCTGGCGCTGTCCGTGCGCGTCGTCGACCAGTCCCCGGTCGGTCTGGCGGTCCTGGGCAGCGATCTGCGGTATCTGGCGGCCAACCCCGCGCTGGAGCGGATGAACGGTCTGAGCGCGGCCGAGCACCTCGGCCGCCGGGTCGGGGAGGCGCTGCCCTTCCTCGACGCCGAAGTGGCCGAGGCGGCGATGCGCGAGGTCCTGAAGAGCGGTGTGCCGCAACTGGGCCATCAGGTGGAGGGCCGTACCGCGGCCGATCCGGAGACCGACCGCGCCTGGTCGATGTCGCTGTACCGGCTGGAGGACTCCGGTGGCCGGGTGCTGGGGCTCGCCGTCTCGCTGATCGACATGACCGACCGCCACCGCGCGGAGGCCGAGGCCGAGCGGGCCCGGCACCGGCTGGCGCTGGTCGCGGACGCCTCCGTGCGCATCGGGACCACCCTGGACCTGGAGCAGACCGCGCGGGAACTGGCCGAGATCACGGTTCCCGAGCTCGCCGACGTCGCGGCGGTCGATGTCCTGGACAGTGTGCTGAAGGGGCGTCCCAGCCGGACCGAGGGCCCCGCCCTCATCCAGGCGCTGGCCGTCGTCGCCGCCCGGCCGACGCCGGTCGTGGAGGCGGCCGATCCACCCGGTCACGCGGCCCACTACGGCGCGGACCGGCTGATCACGCGCTGCGTGCGTACGGCAGAGCCGGTGCGGGTGCCGTATCTCGACGCGGAGGCGCTGTCGCGCGTCGCCCGCGACAGCCGCTCTGCGGGGCTGCTGGCCGAGGCCGGTGCGCACTCCTACCTGGCGGTGCCGCTGATCGCCCGGGGCGAGGTCCTGGGCGCCATCGACCTCATACGGACGGACAACCCGCTGCCGTTCACCGAGGACGACGAGGTGCTGGCCTGCGAGCTGGCCGCCCGCGCGGCGGTCTGTATCGACAACGCCCGGCTGTTCCGGCAGCAGCGGGAGACCGCCCTCACCCTCCAGCGCAGCATGCTCCCGCACAACCACCACGCCCCGGCCGGACTGGAGGTGGCGTCCCGCTACCAGCCGGCCGCCTCGCGGTACGAGGTCGGCGGCGACTGGTTCGACGTCATCCCGCTGCGGGACGGCGGGACCGCCCTGGTCGTCGGTGATGTCATGGGCAGCGGTATCAACGCGGCCACCACGATGGGGCGGCTGCGGACCGCCACCCAGACGCTGTCCAGAATCGGGCTGCGGCCCGCAGAGGTGCTCGGGCACCTCGACGAGATCACGGCGGATCTGGACCCGTGGTTCGCCACCTGCGTCTACGTCGTGTACGACCCGGCCCGCGACAGCTGCCGGGTGAGCACCGCCGGGCACCTGCCACCGGTGCTGGTCCCGGCCGGGGGCCCGCCGCGGCTGCTCGACCTGCCTGCCGGGGCGCCGCTGGGCGTGGGCGGGGTGCCGTTCAGCGACGTCACGTTCGATCTGGGACCGGGCGACCGGCTCGTCCTGTACACGGACGGCCTGGTCGAGACCCGTGACCAGGACATAGACACCCGGCTGACCACCCTGCGGGAGCTGCTCCGCGAGCCGGATCCGTCGCTGGAGGAGTCCTGCGACCGGCTGCTGCGCAAGCTCCGGGACCCCAGCCACCACGACGACGTGGCGTTGCTGATGGCCCGGGTGCGCGACTGACACGGGGCGGTGGCGCGGGACGCGTGCCACCGCCCGCGGCCGGGTGGTTCAGCGACCGCACCTGCGGTGCCGGCGGCAACGGCGGCGCGGCGTGCCGCAGCGGTGCGACCCCGCACCGAGGAAGCCCAGCCCGATGCCGAACATCCAGGCGTCCTTGGCCAGCGGGACGCCGGCCTGGCTGGGGCGCAGGCTGCCCGGCTCACGCATTCCGGGAACCCGCAGATACAGGCCGAGCAGTCCGCCGGAGAACCCGGTCAGCGCCAGTCCGGCGAGCCGGGTCGGCACGACGGGGACCAGCAGCGCGCTGCCGACCGCGATCTCGGACCAGGCGAGCAGCCGGGTGAACCGCCCCGCCTCGATCCGGTCGAGGAAGGGGTAGGCGGTGCAGGCCATGCCGTGCAGGGTCTGTGCGGTCTCCTCATCGGCCTTGAGCTTGCCCAGGCCGGAGTTCAGGATGAACGCGCCAGTGGCGAGGCGCGGAGGAATGTCACGCGGTTCGAGCACCGACAGCATCGAAAAGCCTCCACAGATCAGGTCCAAGGCCCCCGGTCGATCATAGGCAGCGGTCTGCCGGACCGCTCGCAGAGAACGGCCGCGGTGACGCCGGCCGGTCCGCGATACTGGACCGCGGCGGGACGAGAGAGGCGACACGGTGATCCAGCGACAACCCGGGTACGACGTTGTGGTGGTGGGCGGCAGCGGGGTGGACACGATCGTCCGCGTCGACACCCTGCCGGTCGCGCTCGCCGACTCCGTCATGGTGGGTCCGATCGAGGAGTGGGCCGGGCAGACCGGGGGCAATGTGGCCCTCGGTGTGCGGGCGCTCGGTCTGGACGTGGCCCTGCTCGACTGCATCGGTGACGATCCGACCGGCGCCCTGGTGCGCGAGCGGCTGGCCGAGGGAGATGTGGAGTTCCATCCGCTGATCTCCGCGGCGGGCACCCGCCGCGCGGTGAACCTGGTGGACGCGAAGGGCCGCCGGATGTCGTTCTACGACGCCAGGGACCCTGCGGATCTGCGGATGCCGCGGGACTTCTATCTGCCCCGGCTGCGTCGTCCCCGCCATGTCCATCTGTCCATCACGGGCTTCAGCCGCTTCCTCTACGACGACATCGAGGCCCTCGGTGTCCCCGTCTCCACGGATCTGCACGACTGGGACGGACTCGGCGAGCACCAGCGGGAGTTCGCCCTGCGGTCCGATCTCGTCTTCTTCAGCGCGGCGGCGGCCGGCGACCGCACCCCCGCGCTGATGCGGCAGATCCTGCGCGAGGGCCGTGCGCGGACCGTGGTCGCCACGGCGGGGGCCGAGGGCTCCTGGCTCCTCACCCGAGACGGCGGACCGGACCCGCACCACGTCCCGGCGACCGTGCCGCCGGCCCCGGTGGTGGACACCAACGGGGCGGGCGACGCGTTCGTCACCGGCTTCCTGTACGGGAGGCTCGACGGCCAGGACGTCCGCGACTGCGCGCGGCTGGGCGCGGTGGCGGGGGCCCACGCCTGCACGGGGCCGGGCTCGACCGCCCTCATCGGCCGGGAGGCACTGCTGGCGGCCGGCCGCGGCGGTCCGCGGGGAGCCTGATCCCGCCCGCGCCGGCCGCGGACGTCCACGCCCCGCCGCCGGCACGGGCCCCCGGCTTCACAGCGCCACGGTCAACTGCGCCTGCACATGGGCCCGCAGCACACCGGCCATGTCCGTCACGCAGCCGCTGATGAGCCACTGGACCTGAAGTCCGTCCATCAGCGCGATCAGCTGCTGCGCCGCCTCGTCGGGATCGATCCCGGTACGCAGCGCATCCGCGTCCCGCGCCTCCCGGTAGGAGACGGCCGTGCTCAGTACCGAGGTGCGGTAGCGCTCCACGAAGTACGCGTGGGCCGGGTGATCGGCGGAGGTCGCCTCGGCGGCGAGTACGGAGAACAGCTCGACGATCCCCCGGCGTTCGGCGTTCAGCGCGGCGAGGTCGACGAGCCTGCGCAGCCGGCCGACGCCCTTCGGACTGCCGAGGGCGAGCCATTCGGAGTCCACCTCGTCGCGGTGTTCCAGCACCGCGAGCAGCAGCGACTGCTTGGTCGGGAAGTGGTGCAGCAGACCGGGATGCGAGATCCCGCAGCGGGTGGCGATCACCCGCAACGACGCGCCCCGGTACCCGGCCTCACCGAAGATGGCCATGGCCTGATCGAGGATCTCCACGCGTTTGGCCCGGCCCTTGGCATAGCCACGCCGTGTATCGCCGGTCATGTGCCCCTCTCCCCGGCCGTGCCTGACGGCGTCGATGAGTACAGTTGCATACTCACATACTTACCACCCGGTCGGGATTCGGCGTACGGTGGGACCGGGTGGCCGAGTGGGGCCGGGCCGGTCCTTCCACCACCCAGGCATCCGCCCGACGAGAACGTCACCGACGTTGTGAAAGGAACTCCTGTGGGCTCCTCACTGCCCTATCTCGACCCCGCGCTGTCCGTCTCCGAGCGCGTCGCCGATCTGGCCGGGCGGATGACGCTGCCCGAGAAGGTCGGCCAGATGCTCCAGTTGAACGCGAAGGACGGGGTCCGGCACCACATCGAGGACATGCACGCGGGCTCGATCCTGCACGCCTCCCCCGACCGCGTCCTGGAGGCGGCCGCGCTCACCGAACGGACCCGGCTGCGCATTCCGCTGCTCGTCGCGGAGGACTGCATCCACGGCCACTCGTTCTGGGAGGGGGCCACGATCTTCCCCACCCAGCTCGGTATGGCCGCGAGTTGGGACCCCGAACTCGTCGAGCGCATCGCGCGGGCGACGGCCGTCGAGGTCGCCGCGACCGGCGTCCACTGGACGTTCTCCCCGGTCCTGTGCATCACCCGGGACCTGCGCTGGGGCCGGGTGAGCGAGACGTTCGGCGAGGACCCCTTCCTCATCGGTGAGCTCGCCTCCGCCATGGTGCGCGGGTACCAGGGCGACGGCCTCGACGACCCGACGGCGATCCTGGCGTGCGCCAAGCACTTCGCCGGCTACTCCGAGACGCAGGGCGGCCGGGACGCGAGCGAGGCCGACATCTCGCGCCGCAAGCTCCGTTCGTGGTTCCTGCCCCCGTTCGAGCGGGTCGCCAAGGAGGGCTGCCGGACGTTCATGCTCGGGTACCAGTCGATGGACGGGGTCCCGATCACGGTCAACAACTGGCTGCTGAACGAGGTGCTGCGCGACGAGTGGGGCTACACCGGAACGCTGGTGACCGACTGGGACAACGTCGGCCGCATGGTGTGGGAGCAGCGGGTCTACGCCGACCACGCGCAGGCGGCCGCCGCCGCGGTCCGCGCGGGCAACGACATGGTGATGGCGACGCCGGACTTCTTCGGAGGCGCCCAGGAGGCGGTCGCCGGCGGCACGCTCGACGAGGCGGAGATCGACGCGGCGGTCCGCCGGATCCTCACGCTCAAGTTCGAGCTGGGCCTGTTCGAGAACCCGCGCCACCCGGACCGCGACCGGCAGGCCGCGGTCATCGGAAGCGCCGGGCACGCCGGCCTGAACCTCGAAGCGGCCCGCCGCTCGCTGGTGCTCCTCACCAACGACGGCACCCTTCCGCTGGCCGGCGGTCTCACGGCCGGGCCGGACGGCCGCGCGCTCGCGGCCGCCGGCGCAGAGCCGCGTACGGTCGCGGTCGTCGGCCCCAACGCCGACGACCCGCAGACCCAGCTCGGTGACTGGGCGGGTTCCTCGGGTCAGGCGGACTGGCTGCCGGACGGTCATCCGCGCGACATGATCCGCACCGTGCTGGACGGCTTCCGGGAGCACGTGCCGGACGGCTGGGCCGTCACCCACGCCCGCGGGGCCGACATCCTCACCGTGGGACCCGACCCCCTGGGCGCGTTCTTCCCCGACGGGCAGCCCCGGCCGGAGGTCGTCGTGCCCGCGGAGCCCTCCGAGGCGCTGATCGGCGAGGCCGTCGCCGCGGCGCGGGCCGCCGACTACGTCGTCGCGGTCGTCGGTGACCGTATCGAGCTGGTCGGTGAGGGGCGCTCGACCGCGACCCTGGAACTGATCGGCGGTCAGGTCGCACTGCTCGACGCGCTCGCCGCGACGGGCAAGCCGCTGGTGGTGGTCGTCATCAGCTCCAAACCGCTGGTGCTGCCGCCCTCCGCGCAGAACGCGGCGGCGATCGTGCACGCCTTCAACCCGGGCATGCTCGGCGGCCGGGCCGTGGCCGAACTGGCGCTCGGCCTCATCGAGCCGTCCGGCCGGCTGCCGGTCTCCTTCGCCCGCCACTCGGGTCAGCAGCCCACGTACTACAACCAGGTGCGCGGCCAGCACGGCTCCCGCTACGCCGATCTGACGCAGAGTCCGGCGTTCGTGTTCGGTGAGGGCCTGAGCTACACGAGCGTCTCGTACACCGGGCTTGAGGTGCTCACGGAGGACCTCGGAGCGGACGACACCCTGCGCGCACGCGTCCGCGTCAGCAACACCGGTGACCGGCCGGTGCGGGAGACCGTGCAGGCGTACGTGAGCGACACCGTCACGTCGGTGACGTGGGCCGAGAAGGAGCTCAAGGCCTACCGTCAGGTGACGCTCGAACCCGGCGAGTCGCGCGAAGTGGTCATCGAACTGCCGGTCGCGGAGTGCAGTCTGGTGGACGCCGCGGGCAACCGTGTCGTCGAGCCGGGCGCGTTCGAGCTGCTCGTCGGCCCGTCCTCGCGCGACGAGGCACTGCTGCGGACGGGCTTCACCGTCAAGGGCTGAGAACCGCGCCCCCGGGCGCCCGGTGCGGTGCCGGGCGGCCGGGGGCGTCGCGCCCCCCATGCCGAGCCCGAACACCAGCACCGGACCGAGCAGACTGCCCGGGTAAGAACTGTCGGAGCCCGCCTGCGTCAGCCAGCCGAGTCCCAGGGCGCACAGGAGCGAGCCCGTACCATGAAGGGTTTCGGCCCCCACCTGGGCAGCAGCCGCGAAGTGAGTCCGGCCCCCACAGCGATGATCGCGCTGACCGGCAGGAAGGCGAGACCGGCCCGGAGCGGGCTGAGACTCAGGATGTTCTGCACGAAGAGGGTCAGGAAGAAGAACATTCCGAACATCGCCGCGGACAGGCACAGCATCATCCCGTACACACCCGCGCGATTTCGGTCGCGGCACATCCACAGCGGCGTGATGGGCTGCCCCGACCGGCCCTCGATGACGATGAAACAGGGCGAGCAGTACGACGGCCGCGGCGAAGGCTCCCAGGGTGAGGCTGTCGCTCCAGCCCTCCTCGGACGCGCGGATGAAGCCGTAGACGAGCAGCACCATGCCCGGCGTGGCCGTCAGCGCACCCGTCACGTCGAAGTGGCCCGGGTGGCGTTGGGACTGTCGGATGAAGCGGGGTGTGGCGAACACGATCAGCAGCCCGATGGGGACGTTGCCGAAGAAGATCCACCGCCAGTCGAGCCACTCCACCAGCAGCCCGCCCGCCCGCAGCCCGATGGCGCTGCCACCGGCCGAGACGGCGGCGAAGACGCCGAACGCCCTGTTGCGGTCGGGCCCCTCGCGGAAGGTCGTGGTGATCAGTGAGAGCGCGGTCGGCGAGGCGATGGCTCCGCCGGCGCCCTGGAGGAACGCGCCGCCAGCAACTGCCAGGATTCCTGGGAGAGCCCGCCGAGCAGCGAGGCGAAGGCGAAGAGCACGACGCCGAACACGAAGACTCTGAGGCGGCCGAGAATGTCACCGAGCCGTCCGCCCAGCAGCAGCAGTCCGCCGAACGTCAGCATGTAGGCGTTGACCACCCAGAAGAGGTTCTCGGCGCAGAAGCCCAGCGCGGTCTGGATGTGCGGGAGGGCGGTGTTCACGATGGTGATGTCGAGAACCACCATCAACTGGCATAAGCAGATGACGAGTAGGGCGATCCCGCTGCCGTGTGCCCGCTTCGGGGACTCGGCAGACTGCCGGGGTGTCGCGTGGGATTCCGTCATGGCATCGCTTGCGGACTCAAGCCGTTGAGTGAACGCATCCGTTCACTCACGCGGGATTAGTCCTGCCCGTCTGCCCCCGCCAATCGATGGGGGTCCCGGGCGGCCGACGCGGGGGCTCGGGGGCTCGGGGGCGAGATTACGGCGGCGTGAATTCGCGCGGGCCCTCGCGCGCGGTCCCCGGGCACCGTGCGCGGGCGGTCGGGCGCGAACCGCGAAGCCCTGGTCAAGGGCGGTTTTCCGGTGCCCGTCTGGACGGGCACCGGACTGTGCGCGAGCGCCCTGCGGGGTAGGGGTACGCGGTTGACGTACCCGGCGGGGCGCTGCGAGTCTCCGGAACATGTTCGCGACGGCCACTCCCGATGCGCGGCCCGCCCCGCGCGTCGGCCGCACCGCACTGCCGCCCGGGTGTCCGGGCCGCTGTAGCGCTGCCTGACCGCCCCCTGTCGCACCGCGCCTCCGTTTCCCGCGCCACCGCCACGTCTCGACACCTCCACGTCTCGACACCCCTGCGTCTCGGCCTAACCGCGCCCGGACCCTCCGCGCCCGGACCCTCCGCGTCCGACGGCGACAGTCCGCCCCCTCGCGGGGGCACGCCCTCGAAAGGATTCCCGCAATGTCCTCGGCAACCACCGCCCCCGCTCCCTCTCTCGCTTCCGCTTCCACCGTGACCGTCCAGAAGGTCGGCGGCCGCATCGGCGCCGTCATCTCCGGCGTACGTCTCGGGGGCGACCTCGGCCCCGGAACGGTCGCGGCCGTCCGGGCCGCGCTGCTGGCCAGCAAGGTCGTCTTCTTCCGCGGCCAGGACCACCTGGACGAGGACAGCCATGAGGCGTTCGGCAGGCTGCTCGGCACCCCGGTCGCCCACCCGACCGTCCCGTCCGCCGACGGCCGCTACTCGCTGGGCATCGACTCCGACCACGGCGGCCGCGCCAACCAGTGGCACACCGACGTCACCTTCGTGCCCGCCTATCCGGCCTTCTCCATCCTGCGCGCGGTCACCGTCCCGCCCTACGGCGGCAACACCCTGTGGTCCAACACCGCCGCCGCGTACGCAGGGCTGCCCGAGCCGCTGCGCACCCTGGCCGACAGCCTGCGGGCCGTCCACTCCAACGACTACGACTACGTCGCGCTGCGTCCCGACGCGCTGCCGGAGGCGCTCGCCCAGTACCGGAAGGTGTTCACCTCGACGAAGTTCCTCACCGAGCACCCGGTGGTCCGCGTCCACCCCGAGACGGGCGAACGGGTGCTGCTCCTGGGCAACTTCGTCCAGCGCATCAGCGGACTCACCGGCCGCGACTCCCGGGCCCTCATCGAGCTGTTCCAGTCCCACATCGAGCGCCCGGAGAACACCGTGCGCTGGCAGTGGCAGGCCGGCGACGTCGCCATCTGGGACAACCGCGCCACCCAGCACTACGGAGTGGACGACTCTGACAACCACGAGCGCAAGCTGCGCCGCGTCACCATCGACGGAGACGTCCCCGTCGGCACGGACGGCCGGCACTCCACCCTCGTCAGCCCCAAGGAGGTGCCCGAGCCCGCCTTCGGCGTCGCGTCCGGCGCCTCGGCCTCCCTGGCGGCCTCGTCCGGGGCCTGAAAGGAGCGAGGTACACACTCCTTCCATTGCGCAACCTTTAAAGTATGGGCATGGATACCGATTGCACGACACGCGAGGAGCACGCGGTACTCGTCGGGGGGCCAGCCCACGGCCTGCGCCTGCGCGTCACCGACCGGCCCACGGTCGTCCAGGTCACCCGCCCCTGCGAGGTGGAGGCCGCACCGCGCGGCGTCCGGGCCGAGGCCCTGTACGTGTACCGGCTCGGCCTGCCCCCGGGCGACGGACCGCTGCGCTACGGCTACGACGCGGCGAGCCCGTGACGCCGGCCCATGGCGCACCGGCCGGCCCCACCCGGGCCGGCCGGTGCGCCGCCGGTCAGCTCGCGGACACCTGCGCCGCGACCTCGATCAGCAGGGCCTGCCCCGGGTTGAGCGTCGGCATCGGCAGCCCCGCACCGGTCAGCACGGCGCCCGGCACCGGGACCCAGCCATCGAGCACCGCCGTGCACCAGAGGGGGCCGGTGACCTGGTGGAGGGCGGGCAGCCCCGCCACCGTACGGATCCGCACCCGGTAGGGCCGGCCGGGGGTGAGGCCGGGCAGCCGGACCCGGCCGGACTGTCCCGGCACCGAGGTCTCCGTGCGCGCCCAGCAGTACAGCGCGGTGCCGACGTCCGGTGCGACCACGCCGTGCAGCTGGGTCGTCTCGTCACCGAGGTCCGCCCTGACGACCCGTCCGCCCCGCGCAGTTCCTTGTACAGCGCCGCACACCGGCCCAGCGCCGCGCGTTGCGCCGGGGTGCGCGCGGTCAGGTCGTCCTCGATGCCCGCGTGGCCGAACAACGCGGTGATCAGCCGGAACGAGTCGTCGGTGACCCGCCCCGTCGTATGGCTGCGCGGGCCTCCTACATGGGCGCCGATCAGCTCGGGCGGCTTCGCGCTGGTCACGGTCGGCGCGGGGGTGGGATGCGGAATGTCCGTCCACGGGCGGGTGGTCTCCGGGGCGTTCGGGGTCTCCGGCGAACTGGGACATCTGCCCGTCAGCGGTACGGAACGGGTCTGCACCTGCGGAAACACCGGCTGCGTCGAGGCCGTCGCGTCCACCCAGGCCATTGTCGACCAGGTATGGGAACAGACGGGGAACGCGACTCTCTCCCTCGTCGGCGCGGTGCGCCTGGCCCGGTCCCGGGACGCCGCCGCGCGCGAGGTGTTCACCCAGGCGGGGCGCGCGCTGGGGCTGGGGATCGCCTCGGTGGCCAACCTCATCGGCCCGGAGCGCATCATCATCTCCGGCGAGGGCGTGGCGGCGTACGACCTGTTCTCCGACGAGATCCGGCGGACCTTCGCGGACCAGGCCTTCGGCGCCGCCGCCGGCTGCGAACTCCTGGTGCGGCCGCTGCCGTTCGAGGCGTGGGCACGGGGTGGCGCGGCGATGGCGGCCCACCGCCTCTTCGCCCCGCCCCCAGGCCGGTCCGGTGGGGCGGCCTCCCGCTGACCGGGCCGGCCGCCCCACCGCGCTCGCGCGTCAGGCGTTGGGGTCGAAGGGGATCCCGGCAGGCATCGCCTTCTCCAGGTGGGCGGCGAGGTTTCCGTCCTTCAGGCCGAAGACCGCACTACCGAAGTCGGCCTGCACCAGCTTGTCCCGGAGGCCTTCCGGGTATCCGTTCCAGCCGACGAGGTCCGGGAACTGCCACTGGTGGTAGTGGTTCTCGGGCGGCTCGTCTCCGGTGGTCGCGGGACGGAAGCAGTGTGTTCCGATCCCGTCCTTGTGGTAGACGGCCTTGGGATGGGTGCCGTCCCACTGGATCCGGTCGCGTCCGTAGACGCTGAACCCGCCGTGGGCCGAGGTGGAGACGTACTTGGCCTCGTTGTCCTGCACCCAGACCACGACATGCTCCCAGTCGTGGCGGTGTCCGCCGAGCCCACTGCCCGCCACGGCCTGGTCCTTCTCGAAGTAGAGGCCGTAAATGATGGCGCACCAGCCGTTGTTGCACTTGGAGCGCGCGTAGCCGTTGGTGTTGTCCAGGTCCCAGGAGTCGTGGCAGCTGCCGTTGACGGCTCCGGTGGTCTTCAGCCCGGGGGCTATGGTGCCGTCCGGACCGATGGCGGGCGTCGGATAGCAGCCGTCACCGTCGTAGTCGTAGGCCGGCTGGAAGGTCTGCTCCAGTTCGTCGGCGTTCGCGGGCAGCGCACCCGGCACATCGGCGAAGGCGCTGCCCGGCGAGGCCAGGACCAACAACCCGGCCGCGGCCAGCACGAGTGGCACGTTGCGGATCCGTCGTCTGTTCTTCACTGCTTCCTCCTGGTCGAAGCGGGTGGGGCCGCACCATGCGATGACATGCCCATGTCGATACTCCGGGAATCCCGAAATCCTCCCGGGTACGGGGGATTTCGCGGCGATGACGACTCGGCCAACGGCCCGGCGCGCACCGGGCACGGGCCACCCCGGGCGAGCGCTCCGGGCGGCTGCGGTCCGCCGCCACGGCACCTTATCGGGATCACTCCTCGTCGAGACGTTCCCGGCGCCCACACCGGCCGCCTCTCTGGTGTTCACCACAGACCTGTCCCAAGGGCCGCTCTCCAGAGTCGAGTTGGCCCGCAGAATCGGACTGGCCTCGGCCGCCGTGAGCAAGGCCGTGCGCCCGATGATCGCGACCGGGTACCTCGTCGAGGACACCGGCGGCACCGCGCCCGCGGCCGTCGGGCGGCCGGCCAACCCGGTCCAGGTCAACGGGGGCCGCGCCCTTTTCATCGGCGTCAAGGTGACCGGGGGCTTGGGCGCGGCGGAAACGATCAGCGTCCCCGTCAGGCTCAGGGCCGGCCGCGACACCTCACCTTCGACTGGATCTGAGCTGGCGGGACGGGAAGGCGCGCGAGGCGCGGATCCGCAGTGTCGGCGGCGCAGCACCGAGGTGAGCTGGAAGGGCGTGACGCGGCGGGTGGAACTGCGGCCCGGCGGCTCGGTCACCCCGCGGGAGTTCTGACTCCGGTCCGGTAGCCGGTCCGGCGGCGGCGCGGCCCTTGCGGGTCACGCCGCCGCCGGGGAGCGGTACCCGTCGCTCAGACGCCCGTGGCCTCCTCCGCCGCGCGCAGGACGCGGTCGGGACGGATCGGCAGCTCCCGGTGACGGACGCCGGTGGCGTGCCACACCGCGTTGGCGATCGCGGCGGCGACGCCGACGACACCGATCTCACCGATGCCCTTGATCCCGATGGGATCGTCGGGAAGGTGGTCGTCCACCCAGTCCGCCTCGATGACCGGCACGTCGGCGTGCGAGGCGAAGTGGTAGCCGGCGAGGTCGGCGCCGACATGGCCGCCGGAGGCCTGGTCCCTGACCGCCTCCTCGTGCAGGGCCATCGACAGTCCCCAGGTCATTCCGCCGATGAACTGGCTGCGGGCGGTGAGCGGGTTGACGATGGCGCCCGCGGCGTAGATGCCGAGCAGCCTGCGTACCCGCACCTCACCGGTGGTGACATCCACCGCCGCCTCTGCGAACTGCGCCCCGAAGGAGTGCCGTTCCATCTGCGGGAGGGTGCCGATGACGTCGGCGGTGTTCGACCTGGCGGTGATTCCCTCCGGCGGAATGCCGCCGCCCAGCGCCATCCGCTCGCGCAGCTCGCCCGCCGCCAGCATGACCGCCCAGGCCCAGGAACGGGTGCCCATCGAGCCGCCGGCTATCATCGCCGATCCCAGGTCGCTGTCCCCGATCCGCACCAGGACGCGGTCCGGGTCCACCTTCAGGGCGTCCGCGGCGACCAGCGTCATCGCGGTTCTGGCACCGGTGCCGATGTCCGCCGCGTTGATCCGTACGGTGAAGCCTCCGTCCGGCTCTGCGGTCACGGCCGCGGTGGACGGGCTGACTCCCGAGGGATAGGTGGCCGCGGCCGTTCCGGTCCCGATCAGCCAGCGTCCCTCGCGGCGCACGCCGGGGCGCGGGTCCCGCTCGGCCCAGCCGAACCTGCGGGCCCCCTCCTCGAAACAGGCGACCACGTTGCGGCTGCTGAACGGCAGCCCGGAGACGGGCCCGGTCGAGGTCTCGTTGCGGACGCGCAGCGCGATCGGGTCCACGCCGCACTTCTCTGCCAGTTCGTCGAGCGCCGATTCCACGGCGAAGGATCCCGGCGCCTCGCCGGGTGCGCGCATCCAGGTCGGGGTCGGCACGTCGAGCCGTACCAGCGTGTGCAGGGTGTGATGCGCGTCCGCGTCGTACAGGACCCGCCCCAGCACGGCGCTGGTCTCGACGAACTCGCGCACGGTCGACGTCAGGCTCTGGGACCGGTGGTCGAACACGCGCAGCCGGCCGTCCGCGTCGGCGGCGAGCCTGACCCGCTGCGCCGTGGGGCTGCGGAACCCCACCAGCGAGAACATCTGCCGCCTGGTCAGCACGACGCGCACGGGTCGTTGGAGGGCGGTCGCCCCCATCACCGCGGCCACCTGATGGGGGCTCAGTCCCTTTGAGCCGAAGGCGCCTCCGACATGCTCGGACCGCACCCGTACGGCTGACGGGTCGAGGGAGAAGACCAGCGCCAGCTCAGCGGCCACCCAGCTGCTGCCCTGGTTGGAGTCGACGACGTCGAGCCGGCCGTCGTCCCAGCGGGCGGTCGCCGCGTGGGGCTCCATCGAGCTGTGGTGCTCCTCCGGGGTGGTGTATGCCTCGTCCACGACGAAGGCGGCCGCTGCCAGTTCGGCCTCCAGATCGCCCTTCGCCGTCTCGGCCTCGGCCATCACACCGTTCGGCGGCGTGTACGCCCCGGGGTGCCCGGCGAAGAACGCCACGTCGTGCGGCTCCTCGTCGTAGCGGACGACCAGCGCCTCGGCCGCCTCCCTGGCCTGCTCCGACGTCTCGGCCACGACCATCGCCACCGGCCAGCCCACGAAGGGCACCCGGTCGTGCTGGAAGAGCCCAACAACCGGGTTGGGCCGTCCCAGCATGCCGACGTAGTCGGTCTCCACGCGCGGCGCGTTCCCGTGGTGCAGCACCGTGAGGACTCCGGGCATGGCCAGGACGTCGGCGTCCCGCACCTCACGGATCCGGCCGCGGGCCACGGTCGAGAGCACCAGCCAGCCGTGGGCGAGGTCCGCGAAGGGGATCTCGCCGGCGTAGCGGGCCGCTCCGGTGACCTTGTCGCGGCCCTCCACCCGGGTACGGCCGGAGCCGACGGACCCGGTGAACGCCGCACTGTCGGTCGTCGTGGTCATCGGGCTGCCTCCTCGGCGAGTTCGCTCAGCACGGCCACCACGAGATTGCGCGTCAGGGTCACCTTGTATCCGTTCTCCGGGAGCGCCTCTGCCGCTGCCAGTTCGGCGTCCGCCGCGGCGGCGTACGCCTCGGCGCTCGCCGGTCCGCCGGTCAGCGCCCGCTCGGCGGCGCGGGCCCGCCATGGCCGGGACGCGACCGCCCCGAACGCGAGGCGCACTTCGGCGACCGTCCCGTCCCTGACGTCGAGCGCGGCGGCGATCGAACCGACCGCGAAGGCGTACGAGGCGCGCTCGCGCACCTTCCGGTACCGGGAGTGCGCGGCGACCGGGGCCGGCGGCAGGGTGACACCGGTGATGAGGGCGCCGGGCGGCAGGGCGGTCTCGATGTGGGGGGTGCCGCCCACCGGCGCATAGAACTCGGCGATCGGCAGCTCCCCGGGCCCGCCGGCCGTCTCGTACGAGATGACGGCGTCGAACGCCGCGAGTGCGACCGCCATGTCCGAGGGGTGGGTGGCCACACAGTGCTCGGAGGCGCCGAGGATCGCGTGGTTGTGGTGCTCGCCCGCGATGGCCGGGCAACCGCTGCCGGGGACACGCTTGTTGCACGGCTTGGCGAGGTCGCTGAAGTAGCCGCAGCGGGTGCGTTGCAGCAGATTCCCGCCGACCGTGGCCATGTTGCGCAGCTGTCCGGACGCGCCGGCCAGGAGTGCCTGTGCCAGTGCCGGGTAGTGACGCCGCACCTCGGGGTGGGCGGCGAGATCGCTGTTCGTGACGGTCGCACCGATGCGCAGGCCGCCGTCCGGCGTGAACTCGATGGCGTCCAGCGGTAGTTCCTGGACGTCGACGAGGAGTGCGGGGCGCTCCACACCGGCCTTCATCAGGTCCACCAGGTTGGTGCCGCCGCCGAGGAAGCGGGCCTCCGGGTCCGTGCCGAGCAGCGCGAGTGCTCCGGAGACGTCGTAGACGCGCTCGTAGCCGAATTCCCTCATGCGACCGGCTCCTCGACCCCGTCGGCGGAGGCCGCGGAGGCTTCCGCGGCCCGGGCGACCGCCCGGACGATCGACACGTAGGCGCCGCAGCGGCACAGGTTGCCGCTCATCCGCTCGCGGATCTCCTCCGCGGTGAGTGCGGGCACCCCCGCTTCGGGCCGGACGTCGTCGGTCACGGCGCTCGGCCAGCCCGCCGCGTGTTCCTCGATCACCGCGAGGGCGGAACAGATCTGCCCCGGGGTGCAGTAGCCGCACTGGTAGCCGTCGAGGTCGAGGAAGGCCTGCTGGACCGGGTGCAGCCGGTCGCCGTCGGCCACCCCTTCGATGGTGGTGATCGCCCGCCCCTCTGCCGCGACCGCGAGTTGCAGACAGGCCACGGCTCTGCGCCCGTCGAGCAGTACCGTGCAGGCGCCGCACTGGCCCTGGTCGCAGCCCTTCTTGGTGCCGGTCAGGTCGAGACGCTCGCGCAGGGCGTCGAGCAGGGTAGTGCGGTGATCGACGGGCAGCGTGTGCTTTTCGCCATTGATGTTCAGGGTGATCGCACTGGACGTCGATGGGGCCATGATCAGCCTTCTTTCACGTTGCTGATGCGCGTCGTCGAACGAGACCGGTCCCGGTGGACGGCCCGGGAGGGGCAGGAGGGACTTGAACTGCCGCTAAGGTAAGGCTAAGCGGACAGCTGTCCGCCAGTGATCGAACCTAGTGGACAGTTGTCCGGTTATCAAGAGCGGCCATGGCCGCGGGCCCGAAGGAGGACGTGTGCAGGAGCAGAAGAGCACCCCTCTGCGTCCGGACGCCCAGCGCAATCGCGAACGCATCCTGGAAGTCGCGCTGACCGAGCTGACCCGGACGGCGGACGCTCCGGTGAGCGTGATCGCCAGGAAGGCCTGTGTCGGGCAGGGGACGTTCTACCGCAACTTCCCCAACCGGGAGGCGCTCGTTCTGGAGGTCTACCGCTACGAGATGCAGCAGGTGGCCGACTCCGCCGCCCAGTTGCTCCTCACCCGCGATCCCGACCGGGCCCTGCGGGAGTGGATGGACCGGCTCGCGCAGTTCGCCATGGCCAAGGCAGGTCTCGCCGAGGCGCTGCGCACGACGGTCAGCCGGCAGGGCGGCCTGGCCCGGCTGGGCCACGGCCCGGTGACCGCGGCCGTCACGCTCCTGCTGGACTCCAACGAGAAGGCCGGCACCATCCGTCCGGGGCTGACCGCAGAGGACTTCCTGCTCGCCATAGCCGGACTCTGGCAGATCGACCCGCACAGCGACTGGCCGCCGCGCGCGGCCCGGCTGCTGGACCTCGTGATGGACGGGCTGCGGACGGGCGCCTCCGGCGGGCAGCCTACGGCCCCGGGCACGGCGCAGGGCTGACGGCCCCGGGCCCGCGGCAGGGCGAATCCTGTCGGCTTCGAGGGCCCCTGCTCCGCGAGGTGGCGCTCGACGCCCACCCGGTGTTCGACCCACGCGAGCGCAGGGACCTGTCCCGCTACCTGGTGGCGGACACCGGCGGGGACGGCCACCACACGGTGCTGTCGTGGGCGGAGGTGGACGCCGCTTTCGGGGATGCACCGGTCCTCCTGGCCACCGGGATGGACGGCCGGGGGCTGGACGCGGCGGGAAGCCGGCCGGTGGTGCCCGCGGACCGGTGCGGCGCGCGCCACGTCAGCACCATCACGCGGGTGCGGGCCGGAGCGTGGCCGGTCTCCGTCTCCGTATGACCGGCACGTCCGCCTGCCGGCCCGGTCCGTGGCTCAGGCCGCGGCGAGGGAGGCCTCGGTGGACTTGATCAGAGCGGTGACGGACGCACCCGGCGCCAGCCGCAGGTCGGCCACGGCGTCCGCGGTGATCACCGCGGTCAGTTCGCCGCCCTCGACGGAGACCTGGACGCTCGCCATGGCGCCACCCGTGGCGACATCGGTGACGGTCCCGGAAATCCGGTTACGGATGCTCAGCCCCTCGACGGTGCCGGTCGCCAGGGACACCTCCGTGGACTTGATCAGCGTGCGGACGAGGCTTCCTTCGTCGAGTCCGAGCTCCTTCACGGCTTCGAGCGTAATCGCGGCCGTGAACTCCTGGCCGCCCACCAGGCGGACCTTGACGGTGGCCATCACGCCACCCTCGGTGACGGCGGTTACCGTGCCGGCGATGTGGTTACGGATGCTCAGAGTCATGGTGAACCGCCTCGAATTCGGAGCGAACTGCCGGGTATATCCCGGTCTGTATTCCTCACTCCAAACATCTCCCGCACAGCCGGACGCCCGGCTGCCGCAGACGCGAGGGTGTTCCGGCACTTCGATCGGCAAAACGGGGAAAGCAGCGGCACGGACCGCCCTCCACCTGGGCGCATCCCTGCGGCAGCCGCTTCGGAGTTTCCTCCGAACGAAACCGCATCTGCTATGGAGCTTCGCATTATGCATTGTAAACGCAAACTGAAAGCACCTATTGTGTGGCACATGCAGTCCTCCACCGTGGGCGATGTCGCAGCCCGGGTGACCACCACCCGCTGTACGTCGCCCGGCGTGCGCACCGACCGCACCTGAGCCCACGGCCCCACAGTCCCCACAGCTCCGCCAAGCGGCGTCGCCCGTCCCCGGCGCGGCTCACCACCATCCGCTCGGACGGCACCAGCCGACCGCGTTCCCAAGGAGTCCCGACCCTCATGTCCCTCGCCTTCACCAGACGCCGCACCGCAGCCGCGATCCTCACGGCGGCTCTCCTCGTCCCGCTGGCAGCCTGCGGCAGCGACGACGACAAGAAGGACTCGGGCGCCGACGCGAACGCCTCCGCGACCGGAGTGCCGAAGGCGGACCTGACAGTGCTGGCCGCGTCATCCCTCACCGACGTCTTCAAGACGGCAGGTGCGGCGTACGAGAAGGAGCACCCCGGCACCAAGGTGAGGTTCTCCTTCGCCGGTTCGCAGGAACTCGCCGCCCAGGTGAAGCAGGGCGCGCCCGCCGACGCCCTGGTCACCGCGGACACCAAGACGATGGACGGCCTCAAGTCCGACACCGGCACGCCGGCCATCATCGCGAAGAACCGCCTGGTGATCGCCACCGGCAAGGGCAACCCGGAGAAGATCGACGATCTCAAGGACCTCTCCGACACCAAGCTCAAGGTGGTACTCGCCGCCCCCGAGGTGCCGGTGGGCCGCTACAGCAAGCAGATCCTGGACGCCCAGAAGATCGCCGTGAAGCCGGTCTCGCAGGAGCCCAACGTCCGCGCCGTACTCAGCAAGGTCGAGCTGGGTGAGGCGGATGCGGGTCTCGTCTACAAGACGGACGCCGCGACGGCCACCGACAAGGTCGAGGCCGTCGACATCCCCGATGCCCGGAACGCCGTCGCCTCGTACCCGGCCGCAACGCTGAAGACCACGAAGAACAGCGAAGCCGCGGACGCGTTCGTGAAGTGGCTCTCCACCCCGGAAGCCCAGAGGATCCTCGCCGACGCGGGCTTCCAGCGTCCGTAGGGTGACCACCCCGTGCGGGCGGCCGGACTCCGGTCCCGGCCGCCCGCACGGCGCTTCCAGCTTCAGGGACTTCCAGCTCCAGGGACTTCGATGAGACGCCTTCGCAGCCGCACCACCGGCCCCCGCGCACCGATCGCCCTGGCGGTCCCCGCACTGCTGGCCATCGCCTTCCTGTTGCTGCCGCTGGTCGGAATCCTCGCCCGCACCTCCTGGGGCGACCTGGGCGACCACCTCACCAGCCCGCCGACGACCGAGGCGCTGAAGCTGTCGCTGCTCGTCTCCTTCTGGGCGCTCGGGCTCTCGCTCGTTCTCGGTGTGCCGCTGGCCTGGCTGCTGGCCCGTACCGAGTTCCCCGGCAAGACCTTCGTCCGTTCGCTCGTACTCCTGCCGATGGTGCTGCCGCCCACGGTGGGCGGCGTGGCCCTGCTGCTCGCCTTCGGCCGGCGCGGTCTGCTCGGGCCGTGGCTGGAGGACACGTTCGGCATCACGCTGCCCTTCCACACCTCCGGCGCCGTCCTGGCGGCGACCTTCGTCGCGATGCCGTTCCTCGTCATCAGCCTCGAAGGGGCGCTCGGCGGGCTGCGTCCCCGCTACGAGGAGACGGCGTCCTCCCTCGGGGCCTCGCCGGTACGGGTGTTCTTCACCGTCACCCTGCCCATGGTCGCCCCCGGCCTCGCCGCCGGAGCCGCGCTCACCTGGGCGCGGGCACTCGGTGAGTTCGGCGCCACCATCACCTTCGCCGGGAACCTTCCCGGGACGACCCAGACCCTGCCGCTCCAGGTGTACCTGCTCCTCCAGGACAACCCGGAAGCCGCCACCTCGGTCTCGCTGCTCCTGCTCGCGATCGCCATGCTCGTCCTCATCGGGCTGCGCGGGCGGTGGACCGGCACCCCGAGCGGGGCGACCGCCGGGCCGCGCGCCCCGGCCGAAGAGCCGGCCTCCGTCCCGCCGCAGGACGCCCGGCCGGCCCCGCCGGACCATGTCGAGGCCAAGGCCGAAGCCGAGACCGCCCGGGACAGCTGGCCGCTGCACGCAGAGGTCACCGGCTTCAACCAGCTCACGCTCGACGCCGATGCCGGGACCACCATCGCTGTCGTCGGACCCAACGGCGCTGGCAAGACGACCCTGCTGCGCGCCCTGCTCGGACTCACCCCGCGCGCCCACGCCGCACTGCGGCTCGGGGAGCTGGACGTCAGCGCCCTGCCCACGCACCACCGCGGCGTCGCCTGGGTGCCCCAGGACGGTGCACTGTTCCCCCACCTGAGCGCACTCGCGAACACCGCCTACGGACTGCGTGCCCAGGGCGTCCCGCGCGCCGAGGCCCGCCGCCGGGCCCAGGAATGGCTCGACCGGCTCCGGGGGGGGGCCC
>CBRG010000149.1 GCA_000470535.1 Streptomyces sp. AW19M42 | reverse complement strand
GGTGCGGGCGGCGCTCGCGGAGCTGGGGGTGACGGGCGTGGCCGTGGATACCGCGAACCGGCTCCAGGGCCGCGAGTTCGATGTGACGGTGGTCCTGCACCCGCTGTCCGGGCGGCCGGACGCCACCGCGTTCCATCTGGAGACGGGCCGGCTGTGCGTGCTGGCATCGCGCCACCGGCACGCCTGCATCGTGGTCTGCCGCGCGGGCGTCGCGGAGCTCCTCGACGAGCACCCGTCGACGGAGCCGGTCCAGCTGGGCGTGACCGTGAAGTTCCCGGACGGCTGGGAGGCGAACCACCGGGTGCTGGCGCATCTGGCGGAACACCGTGTGCGCTGGGGGCGTTGAGCCCGGGGGCGCGGGAAGTGGCTCCGCGCACGCCCCCGGGCACGCTCCGGGCGCCCTTGCGGCGGGCTGGACAATAGAGGGTGGCCGTCGGGCCCACCGGAGGAGGAACAACCACATGGCACAACCCGAGCGGAACGAGCGGCAGCGGCTGCGCCCCGCACCCCTGCTCTTCGAGCCGTCGGCGTCGGTCGCCGATCCGGAGCACTTCTTCGACCTGGAGTCGATGGAGGATCCGAAGGAGCTGCTGAGCCGTTCCACCGAGCTGGCCCTGGCGTTCCGCGCCGCGACCGACCGGGCGGTCGAGTTCCAGGCGATCGCGGCCGCCCAGCTGGCCGATCCGCGCCGGTTCGACCGGCTCACCACGGCGGACATCGCACAGCGTGCGGAGTGGACGGAGGACTACGCGACGAAGATGATCGAGTTCGGCCGGAGCCTGCTGAACAATCCCACGCCCTGAGCAGGCAGGGACACGCCGAGGAGTTGACTCTGGGTAGAACCACTGGCATATGCCTGGGGGCAAGATACTCCTCGACACCCCGGCCTGTCCCAACTTCCGGCAACTCTCGGAATCCGCTTGATCACTCCCGGTAGACCTGTGTGCATGACCGCATGGCTGCCAGACGAAACGACCCTGCATCACGGCAACGGCCCCTACCGGGAAGACCGGGCCGCCGACGTGTTCGCCGTCCTGCGCGAGCAGGCCGGTAACCAGACGGCTCAGGTGACCGCGGCCGGCGCCGCCTGGCTGGCCGGCGCCGCGGCGTATCCGCGCAGCGCCCTGAGCCAGTGGGAGTCGCACCCGTCCGCGCCCGGCGTGCTGCCGTGCGGCTCGTCCTTCGACGTGGTGAACGTGCCCACGCTCTTCGGACGCCGGATGCTCGAACACCTCTGGGCGGACGGGCCGGGCTCCGGACCGGTCGCCACGCACCGCGGCCGGATGCTGCTCTTCGCCTCCCCCGGGACGGCCCAGCGGCTGCCCTCGCTGCTGGACTGGGAGGAGTGGGGCGGGGGTGCCGCGTCCCGGTCCGCGGAGGGTGCGGCGGGGCAGGAGGAGAACGACCGGAAGGTGCCCCCGTTGCTCTGTCACGGCACCGGGGACGCGGTGACCGTGCCGCCCCTGACCTGCGGACCGAACGCCTCGGGGCCTCGCTGGGTGGTCGCCCCCGACACCCGCAGCCCCTGGCTGCCCGGACCCGACGTACTCCTCTGGGCATGTGTGCGGGTGGCCCGCTCCGTACCCTCTTCGGGGCCCCGTATTTCGATTTTTCCTCCCGCCGACCAGGGTGCTAAGGTCTACGACGTCAGCAGGCGCCGCTAGCTCAGTTGGTTAGAGCAGCTGACTCTTAATCAGCGGGTCCGGGGTTCGAGTCCCTGGCGGCGCACAGACGGGAGAAGCCCCCTCGCGAGAGCGAGGGGGCTTCTCCGTCGTGGTGGCCGGGCGCCGTTACGGCCGCTACGTCCCGGTGGTGATCCGGACCGTCCAGGCACCGGACGGGGTCCGGTCGGCGACCTCGATCGCGGTGTGCCCGCCGGGTACGGAGAACGTCTCACCGACCCGCAGCGGGGCGTCCGCGAGCGGCGGGTAGACCGACTGGCCCCAGCAGGCGTCGGTGCCGGGGTGGGTGTCGATGACGTCGACCGGCCCGCCGCCCGACGGGGTCTCGTTGCGGACGCGGTAGAGCAGCACGCCCTCGCCGCACGTCGACCGGTCGTTGCCGGTGGCGCTGCGGGCCTCGATCGCCACGGCGCTGCCCTCGCCCGTCCTGATCACCGCGAGCCGGGTCCCGATGGACGCGCCGGGCACCGGCACGGCCGCCATCGGCTCCAGGGTGATCACCCGGTCGCTCTGGACGCAGATCACCTGCCGGTCGTCCAGCCAGCCCAGCTTCCACTTGTGCCAGCCGAAGAGATCGGGTGCGAGCCCGAACTGGCTGCCCATCACGTCCCAGTCGCCCACATAGGTGTCCCAGTCACCCTTGCCGTCCGACGGCCGGTGGTAGAGGTCGGGCAGGTCGAAGACGTGTCCGGTCTCGTGGGCCAGCACGTTGTGGTCCGGCGGGTGCTGTTCGAAAACGGTGACGACGCGCCTGATGTTCGTACCGTCGGCGTGCAGCGGCTGATCGAAGTTGACGACTTTGGTGGCGTCGGAGTCGACACCCGGGGCGTCCGGGTCCGCGACGAGGTAGACGATGTCGTACTTGGAGAAGTCCACCTCGGGGTCGGCCGCGTCGATCGCGTCGTGCAGATAGGCGCTGCGCCGCTCGCTGGACCAGTCACGCCTTATGCCGTACCGGACCGACGGCTCGGGCATCTGGATCCACCGCTTCTGCGGGTGCGGGCGCAGGGTGAACTTTCCGTACGAGGCGCGCTGGAAGAACCGGGTGGTGGCGGGGAAGTGGTCGGCGGTGAGTTCGGCGGGGGTGGTGACGGGCCGGGCGTCCGGGAACGAGAGGAAGACCATCACCGCGTCGAGCGGATGGTCGGGGCGCGGGTAGGCGCCGTTCCACTCGTCCAGGCCCAGCGAGTGGTGGGCCACGGTCCGGGGCAGCGCGCAGGCGGCGGCCGCACCGGTGGCGGCCGCGGCGGGGCCCGCGACGAGGGAGGTCGCGGCGACCGCCAGCAGGGAGATCAGGCCGGCCGTCACGGCGCGCGGACTCGGCCTCACCACCCCTCCGGGTCCGTGCTGACGCGGCACATCTACCTCCGGGTGCGGGGTGCGGACGCCTCGGATCTTCAGCACCCTCCCGACCACCCTGTGGCGATTCAGGCGTTACGTCCTGTTGAGCTGCCCCAGTCGGGTCAGCGCCCCAACCACGCACTCTCTTCACAGAAAGTCACAATCGATCACCGACGCAACCAGAGAGAACAGAGCCGCACAGAAACGATCAGGCACGGGCAAACCGGATCTGCGCGCGAATGGCCCATACACATCGGGCACAGAGCCCGGAACGGTCGGGGCGCTGGAACGGCCGAGCCGCCAGCCTCTATGCTTCACCTCGCTTTCCTCCGCGATTTCCGCCCCTGACAACGGCGCTCCACGCGGCGGGCCAGTCCGACCAGACCTGTCCGGGACAGAACTGCATGGCGGGAGCGAACGGTGAGCGCAACCTCCGATGGGCCGAGGCCCCCGGCAGGCACAGCACCCTCTTCCGCACGACCATCGGTCACGGAGCGTCACGACTCGTGGCCCGCCGGGGGCACCCCTGCGGACTCCCCCGGGGAAACGGCGGTCTCCGCGCCGCACGACTACCGGGCCGCCTTCCTCGCCGCCACCCTCCCGATGGCCGTCGTCGACCACGAGGGCCTGATCGTCACCGCGAACGAGGCCCTGTCCGACCTGGTCGGCATCGCCGCCCCGGCGCTCACGGCGCAGTCCGCCTCCGATCTGGTCGACCTCGCGGCGGACGGCCGCACCTGGCACGCGTACCGCGAGGTGCTGCACGGCAGGCGCTCCCGCTTCCGCTGCACCCGTCGGCTCAAGCACCCCGACGGGCGCTCCCTGTGGGCCGAGATCACCGTCGTACCGATGCCGGGGTCGCGGGAGCCCGGGACCGGCGCCCCGCACGGGCAGGTGCTGCTCTCCGTCGCGGACGTCAGCGACCGGCGCGAGCTGCAGAAGCGGCTGCACCACCTCCAGATGCACGACCCGGTGACCCGGCTGCCCAACCGCACCCTGTTCTTCGAACGGCTCTCGGCCGTCCTGGAGACCCCGCCGTACCAGGACGACACCCGTCCCGGACGCGGCCGGATCGGGCTCTGCTACCTCGACCTGGACGGCTTCAAGGCGGTCAACGACACCCTGGGGCACCGGATCGGGGACCGGCTGCTCGCCGCCGTCGCCGCCCGGCTCACCGACTGCGCCGAGCAGGAGGGCGTGCACCCCGGCGGCGCCCCGCTGGTGGCGCGCCTCGGCGGGGACGAGTTCGCGATCCTGGTCGAGGAGTCCACGGGCACCCGGCAGCTGACCGATCTCGCCCGCAGCGTGCTCGCCGCGCTCCAGAAGCCCTTCGACCTGGCCGGGCAGCGGCTCTCCGTCTCGGCGTCGATCGGTGTGGTCGAGCGGCCGGTGGCGGGCACCTCCGCCACGGGCCTCATGCAGGCCGCCGATACGACGTTGTACTGGGCGAAGGCCGACGGCAAGGCCCGCTGGACCCTCTTCGACCCGGAGCGCAACGCCCACCGGATGACGCGTCAGGCCCTCTCGTCCAACCTCCGCCCCGCCGTCGAACGCGGCGAGTTCACCATCGAGTACCAGCCGCTGGTCGGCATGGCCGACGGGGTGGTGCGCGGGGTGGAGGCGCTGGTGCGCTGGAACCACCCGCAGTTCGGCATGCTCTCGCCCAACCGGTTCGTCGCGATCGCGGAGGAGGACGGCTCGATCGTGCAGCTGGGCCGCTGGGTGCTGCGGGCCGCGTGCCGTCAGGCCCGGCGCTGGCAGCTCGACCACCCGGCGGAGCCGCCGCTGTTCATCAGCGTCAACGTCGCGGTCCGCCAGGTCTGGGACTCCGACCTGGTGACCGATGTGGCGGAGATCCTCGCGGAGACCGGCCTCGCCCCGGCGCTGCTACAGCTGGAGCTGACCGAGTCCGCGGTGATGGGTTCGGCGGGCCGCCCGCTCCAGGCCCTCCAGGCGCTCAGCGACATGGGCGTCCGGATCGCCATCGACGACTTCGGGACCGGCTACTCCAACCTCGCCTACCTGAGCCGCCTGCCGGTCTCCGTACTGAAGCTGGACGGCGCCTTCGTGCACGGCTTCCGCTACGAGGACGGCACCCACCCCAGCCCCGCCGACGAGACGATCGTCGAGGCGATGGTCCAACTGGCGCACCGGCTGGGCCTGACCGTCACCGCGGAGTGCGTGGAGACGGCCGGCCAGGCGGAACGGCTGCGCCGGATCGGCTGCGACACCGGGCAGGGCTGGCTCTACTCGCGCGCGGTCGCCCCGGAGCGCATCGCCGAACTCCTCGGCGCCCGCGCGATGGAGGCCTGAGCCGGCGGCCCGCCGAGATCCGGGACGGGCGGTAGGCCGGGCTCCGTACCGGGCCGCAGCTCCAGGCAGCTGCGTACGAAGTCCCGGACGGCGGCGGGGACGGCGGGCGTACGGGGCCAGGCGACTCCGACCCGGGACGGGCTGACCCCGCTGACCGGGCGGTAGACCACATCGGGGCGTTGGTAGAAGCGGGCCGTGGCCTGCGGGGTGAGGCTGACGCCGTAGCCGTTGGCGATGGCGTTCAGCCACTCGTCGGGGTTGTGCGCGACAGCACCGATCGTCACCGGGTGCCCGCCCCGCTCGTCCGAGGCCAGCCAGTAGTCGCGCCACCGGCCCGACGCCTCCGGGGTGGCGACGAACGGTTCCTCAAGGAGGTCGGCGAACGGGATCACCTCCTGGCCGGCCAGCCGGTGGCCGGCGGGCAGCGCCACCCACCGGTCCTCGGTGATCAGCACCTCGATGTCCAGCGTCTCCTCGCCGGGGAACGGCAGCCGCAGCAGCGCGGCATCAGCGACCCCCGACGCCAGCCCCGCCGTCGGGTCGTCCCACGAGGTCTGGTGCAGCTGGACCCGCCAGCCCGGCCGCCGCCGGGCGAAGGCCGCGATGATCCGCTGCGTCAGCTCGTTGGCCCCGCTCGCGACGAAGCCGACCCGCAGCACCCGGTCCGCGCGGCCGGCGGCGCTCTTGGCCGTGCGCAGGGCCGCGTCCCAGGAGTCGAGTACGGCGGGGACCGATCCGGCGAGCGCGGTCCCCGCCTCCGTGAGTGCCATACCGGTCCTGGACCGGGTGAACAGCGTGACGCCGAGCAGCGTTTCGAGCTGCTTGATCTGTTTGGTCAGGGCGGGCTGCGAGATGAACAGCCGCTCGGCGGCCCTGGTCAGATGGCCCTCGTCGGCCACGACCGCGAAGGAGCGGAGCAACCTGGTGTCGACATCCATGCCCCCAGGTTATGAAAGCGGGTATTGGACCGGTCGGGCGGTGCGGGCCGAAGCTCGTACCCGTAACCACCGCGCCGCGCCGGAGACTTGCCATGCGATCGCCGGTCACCTCGCTGACCGGCACTCTCCGGACGGGCAACGCGGACGGGAACCCTGCCGCGCCGCGACACGGCGTCCTCACGGCCGGCATCCACGTGCGAAGCGCTGAGAGGCTCCCCGATGACCACCGCCACCTCACCCCGGTCCGGGGACAGCGGGACCGGCGCCACCGCCCCCGGGGCATCCGCACTCGGGCCGCGTGGCCTGCTGATCCTGATCACCCTGTGCGGGGCCACTTTCATGACCGGCCTCGACTACTCGATCATCACCGTCGCGCTGCCGGAGATCGGCCGCGACCTCGGCTTCGCCTCCACGGGCGATCTGCAGTGGGTGGCCACCGCCTGTCTGCTGCCCACCGCCGGACTGCTGCCGCTCTTCGGCCGGCTCTGCGACCTGGTCGGCCGGCGCAGGCTCTTCGTCCTGGGCGCAGCCCTGTTCACCGCGCTCTCGCTGCTGGCCGCCGCGGCGACCGGTCCGGCGCTGCTGATCACCGCACGGGCCGGACAGGGGATCGCCGCCGCGATGATCGGGCCGACCGCGCTCGCCCTGATGACCGCCTCGTTTCCCGAAGGGCCCCGGCGCACCAAGGCGCTGGGGATCAACGGCGCGCTGCTCTCGCTCGGTTTCGTGACCGGCACCATCGGCGGTGGGCTCATCACCAGCGGGCTCAACTGGCGCTGGACGATGCTGCTGCTGGCGCTGATCGGTTCGGCCGTCCTCGTCGGCGCGCTCACCGTGCTTCCCGCCTCGGTCGACGCCCGCCGCGCGGGCCGTCTCGACGTGCCGGGCGCCCTGCTGTCCGGTGCCGGGCTGTTCGCCCTGGTGTACGCGATCTCGACCGGGGCCGACGCCGGCTGGGCGAGCGCGCCGACCCTGACCGCGCTGACCGGCGGCGTGGCGCTGCTCGCCGCCTTCCTCTTCGCCGAGTCCCGGCACAGCGCGCCGCTGGTCCCGCTCGGGCTGCTGGGCCGCCGCACGGTCAAGTGGAGCGCGCTGGTCGGACTGATCACCTTCTCGATGTGCGGCGGCGCGACGCTGCTGCTCAGCCTGTACATGCAGGACGTGCTCGGCTGGTCGCCGCTGACCACCGGCTTCGGCTTCCTCGCCGAGGGTGCGGCCGCGCTGGTCGCCGGCACCCTGGCTTCCCGGGTGATCGCGGCGCGCGGTACGACGGCCGCGATGGTGAGCGGTCTGCTGGTCCAGGCGGCGGGCACGGGTGCGATGGTCCTGCTGCCGGGAAACGGCAGCCTTGCGCTGCTGCTGGTCACGTCGGGGCTGATGGGGTTCGGCCATGTTCTCGCCGTGGTCGCGTTCATCTCGACGCTGACCTCCGGGCTGCGGGACGACGAGCAGGGTGTGGCGGGCAGCCTGGCCCAGATGCCGCAGTTCGTGGGCGCCATCGGTGTCGCGGGGCTGGCCGCCGTCGCCGCCTCGGGCGACTCGCTGCTGGCCGGGCTGCACGCGGCCCTGCTGGTGGCGGGCGGCACGCTGCTGGCCGGGGTGCTGGTCGCGGCGCTCTTCCTGCGCGACAGGCCTTAGGAGCCGACCGGGTGCCCGCCCGGACGCCCCTGCGCGCGGATACGCCGAAGGCGGG
>CBRG010000148.1 GCA_000470535.1 Streptomyces sp. AW19M42 | reverse complement strand
CGGCGTCGTCGTGGCGTGCCGGGGTGGGGTACGGCGGGGGGAGCCACTCGAAGAGGTTGTGGTCGGTCGCCAGGCCGCGGGTGATCCACTGGTAGAAGTGGTGGTGCGTGTTGATCAGGCCGGGTGTGAGGAGGTGCCCGGTGCCGTCGATCCGGCGTACGACGTTGTCCAGGCCCTCCCGTGCCCGGCCGGCGCCGACCGACTCGATGCGGTTGCCGGCGACGACGACATGGCCCGAGGCGTACTCGGTGTCGTCCGCGTCGACGGTGGCGATCGAACAGTTCTCGATGACGATGCGTTCCACGCGCTCGGTCGCTGCCTGTGCTGCCATGGTGCTTCCTTCTCTCATCAGCGATGTGGGCACGGCAGGACCCTAGGAGGATTTGAGTGCCACGGCCGAGCGGCTGTGGGTGCCGAGATGGTGGAAGAAGAGATTGAGCAGGACCGCGACGAGCGCTCCGGCGCTGATGCCGGAGCCCAGGACGGTCTGCGCCCAGGACGGGAATCCCGCGTAGAAGCCGGGCGCGGCGAGCGGGATGATGCCCGCGCCGAGCGCCACGGCGACCAGGATGATGTTGGAGCTGTCGTCGAGCCCGGCCTCGGAGAGCGTACGGATGCCGCTCACCGCGATCGAGCCGAACAGGACGATGCCGGCGCCGCCGAGCACGGGCATCGGGACGAGCGAGACGACCGCGCCGAGCACCGGGAAGACGCCGAGGATCAGCAGGGCGCCGCCGGCGGTCGCGACGACGTACCGGCTCCGTACCTTCGTGAGGGAGACCACGCCGACGTTCTGGGCGAAGGCGCTCGTCGGGAAGCCGCCGAAGACCGGCCCGACGAGGGTGGCGATGCCGTCGGTGCGCAGTCCTCTGGTGATGGTCCGGCCGTCGGTGGGCCGGTCGCAGATCTCACCGAGGGCCAGCATTCCGGCGGACGACTCGGTCATCAGGACGAGCATCACGATGCAGAGGGAGAGGATCGCGGCGGGCTGGAACTCCGGTGCGCCGAAGGCGAAGGGGGTGGGCAGTGCGGCGAGCGGAGCGGAGCGCAGGGCGGAGAAGTCCGCCAGGCCGAACGGGATGGCGGCCAAGGTACCGATCAACAGGCCCATCAGCAAAGCGACTTGCTTGAGGAAACCACGACCGAACCGCTGGATGACCAGGATGACTGCCAGCGTGAAGGCGGCCAGCGCGAGGTACTTCATCGCGCCGAAGTCGGCCGCTGTCTTGTCGCCGCCCTGCGCCCAGGAGACCGGTACCGGCATCAGGGTGACGCCGATGAGCGTGATGACGACGCCGGTGACGAGCGGCGGGAAGAACCGGAGCAGTCGTCCGAAGAACGGTCCGACGAGCAGGCAGAACACACCTGCGACGAGCACCGCCCCGTAGATCGCCGGGAGTTGGCGACCCGGCGCGCTGGTCTCCGCGATGGCGAGCATCGGCGCGATCCCGGCGGAGGAGGCCGCGTTGACGAACGGCAGCCGGTTGCCGGCGAAGCCCCCGATGCCGAGGGTCTGCAGGATGGTGGCGCAGCCGGCGATGAGGAGGCTGGCCGCGATCAGCCGGGTCAGCCCGGCCGTGTCGAGGCCGACGGCCTGTCCGATGATGAGCGGAGGGGTGACGACACCCGCGTACATGGCGGCGATGTGCTGGAGCGCGGCGGGCAGGAGCCGCGACGGGGCAAGCTTTTCGTCCACCGGATGGATCGGGCCGTCCGGCTGGGTGGAACATGGGCCTATCGCTGCTTCAGGCCCAAGTGCAGGCTGTGCCATGGTAGTTCCCTCCGGCCCGGCCCCCCCTCCGCTGTGGGGACGGGGACCGGCGCGGCGCCGCGTCAGAGGTTGGTCATGTCGACCGGGATCTGCGGCTCGACGCCGTCCCGCAGCACGGTGGCTTCGATGAGCCCGTACGGACGGTCGGCCGCGAAGTAGACCGCACCGTCGGCGGTGTCGTTCTTGAGGCCGAACGGCTCCAGGTCCACCAGGAAGTGGTGGTTGTTCGGCAGCGAGAACCGGATTTCGTCGATCTCGCTGCGGCTGTTGATGATGCGCGAGCCCATCTGGTACAGGGTCTGCTGAAGGGAGAGCGAGTACGTCTCCGCAAAGGCTTCGAGCATGTGCTTGCGCGCCTGCTCGTACGACTTCTCCCAGTTCGGCATGCGCGCTTCGTCGCTGGTCCAGTTGTACCGCCACCTGGCGGACACGTCCGTGGCCAGGACCCGGTCGTACGCCTCCTTGAGCGTCGTGTACCTGTCCTTGACGTAGCCCCAGAACTCGGAGTTGGTCGAGTTCATCACCGTGAGTTCCTTGAGGCCGGAGATGACCTCCCACTTCTCACCGTCGTAGGTGATCTGGGTGGTGCGGGTCTCCTGGCCCTTGCGCACGAAGGAGTGCTTGACCTCGTCGGCGCCGATGAACCGGGAGTTCCCCCCGGAGGTCTCGATGCGCTCCCAGGAGTACTCCTCGATCCGGATCCGGGCGGTGTGGATCGGCTCCTGCGACGACACGAAGTGCCGGGCGAGGTGGATGCCGAACTGCTCGGCGGACTCGATGCCGTGCTCCTTGGCGAACGCGAACACCGTGTTCTTGGTGGTGTCCGTCGGCAGGACGTTCGCGTTGGAGCCGGAGTAGTGGACGTCGTCCATGTCGCCGGAGAGGGCGACCGAGACGTTCAGGTCCTTGATGTGGTGGGTGTCGCCGTCCCGCGTGATCTTGACGACGCGGTTCTCTGCTTTGCCGTACTGGTTCTGGCCGAGAATCGTGGGCATGTGTCTGCTAGCTCCCTCGGTATACGGAGTAGCCGAACGGGTTGAGCAGCAGCGGTACGTGATAGTGCTCGCCCGGGGTGACGGCGAAAGTGATCGCCACCTCGGGGAAGAACGCACCGCTGTCCCTTACGCGGGGGGCGTCCTGCTGCGCCTCGGCTTGCTTCTTGCTGGCGAAGTACGGCTCGGTCCGGAAGTCGAGCCGTACGTGGGTGGTGCCCTCCGGCAGGGCCGGCAGGTCCTTGCAGCGCCCGTCCGCATCGGTCGCGGAGCCGCCGAGGGCCACCCACTGCGCGTCGCTGCCGGTGCGGGCCGCGAGCGAGATGGCGACGTCCGCGGCGGGGCGGCCGATGCTGGTGTCCAGGATGTGGGTGGACACCGATGCGGTGGCGAAGGTGCTCAAGACCTTCACTCTCCTTCGGTTGCGAGTCTTACGCGTCTTCCGTGACGAGACGGGTCAGCCTGATGCGGTTGATCTTGCCCAGTTCGGTGCGGACGTGTCCGCGCTCCGCCTCGGGCGAGTTCCCGGACCGGGTCTTCAGCGCGTCGCGCATCTGCTCACCGGTGGCCCCGGTGGCGCAGATCAGGAAGACGTGTCCGAACCGCTCCTGGTAGGCCAGGTTGAGTTCGAGCATTTCGGTCTTGAGCTCCTCGGTGGCGTCGGCCATCCCCCGCTGTTCGCGGGAGGAGGTCGGGTCCCCGGGCTTCGGGCGGCCGATCGGCGGGTGGCCGGCCATGGCTTCGGCCAGGTCCTGCGCGTCGAGGGCCGCCGTGGCGGTGTCGCTCGCGCGGAACAGGGCTTCGGCTGTGACGTAGGGGCGCCCGGAGAGGATCGCTCTCCCCCAGGCCGCACTGGCACAGACCTCGTGCAGTGCTGCGGCCGCCTCGCGGTCCGCCAGGGTGTTGAACCGGGCCAGGCCCGGTGTGGAGCTCGAAGTCACGGGAGCCTCCGTGGCTGTTTTTCGCTGTGCGTCGGTCGGGCTGCGGATAGCTAACGCCCTCCACAACACCACGTCAACACTTTGTTGAAATTACGTTCACGTAAAAGGCCGTCGCCCGATGATCCGGACGACGGCCTTCCGTGACACTGTGCGGACCGAAACCGGTCACGGACCCAACTACTCGCTCTTGGGGCCGATATCCCTGTTCAGGTAGTTGTAGACGGTGAACCGGCTGACCCCCAGGGCCCCCGCCACCGTCTCCACACCGTGCCGCACGGAGAAGGCACCGCGTGCCTCCAGGGTCCGGACGACCGCCTGCTTCGTCTTGCGGTCCAGCTCGGCGAGCGGCATGCCGTGCCGGCGCTCCATGGCGGCCAGGATGTGATCCAGTGAGTCCGAGAGCTGCGGCAGCCGGACCGCTATGACGTCCAGCCCTTCCCAGGCCAGCACGACGTCATCGGGGAGCGCCTCCTGCGGACCGAGCAGCTCGGCGCCCATGGCGTCGACGAGCGGCTTGACCGCGGCGACGAGGGGGTGGTCCGCGGGCTCGGTCACTTGGAGTCCTCCCCGATCACGTTGACCTGGAGGGAGACCCGGGTGGCACCCGATGCCAGGGCCTTGCGCAGGAGTGAGTCCACCGCGGTCAGCACCTCGTCGGCGCCGCCCTCCGCCGTGTTGCCGAAGGGGCCGACGTCCACGGCGTCCAGATCGGCCGACTGCACGATCTCGCGGGCGACGACGGCGTGCGCCGGCGCCTCGTCGAGATCGAAGGGCTCGGTGGTGAACTCCACTCGCAAGCGCACGGTGCCTCCATGGTTAGGGTCGTGCCCGAGCTGCGGCGATTCCCCGCAGCTCGGGCACGACCCTAACGGAAGGGCGCCGCCGCACCGGCCTCAGAGCGGCAGCACGCAGACCGCCGCAGGGGCGGCGAAGGGCGTCCCCACGGACGCCAGGGCGCCGCTCTCCGCGTCGACCCGGAACACCGTCACCGTGCCGGACTTCTGGTTGGCGGCCAGGAGCAGCGTCCCGTCCGGCGAGAAGGCGATGTGCCGGGGGAAGTCGCCGTTCACCGGCACGGTGTCCAGCAGCCGCAGCGTGGCCCCGTCGTCCTCGACGGCGTACCTGGTGAGGCTGTTGTGCCCCCGGTTGGCCAGATAGGCGAAGCGGCCGTTCCCGGTGACCAGCAACTGGGCCGGGTAGCTGGTGCCGCCGCCCGTCCCGGTGGACTGCGGGGCGCCCGGGGTCAGCACGCCGGTGGCGGGGTCGTAGCCGCAGACCACGACCGTGTTGTCGAGCTCGCAGGCCAGGTAGGCGTACCGGCCGCCGGGGTGGAAGGTGAGGGCGCGCGGTCCGGCGCCGGGGCGCAGCGCGGCGTACGAGAGCTGTTCCAGCGTGCCGCGGTCCTCGTCGAGCCCGTAGGTGTACACCGTGTCGTTGCCCAGGTCGACGGCGAGGACGTGGCCCCCGACCGGTGCGGTGATGATCTGGTGGGCGTGCGGCCCGTCCTGGCCCGGTCCGGGCGCGGGTGCGGTGTGGGCGACCAGGTCGGTGCGCTCCCCCGGTGTGCCGTCGGCGGCGAGGGGGTGCACGGCGACGCTGCCGGAGGTGTAGTTGGCGCTGAACAGCCACTTTCCGCCGGGGTGGACGGAGAGATGGGCGGGTCCGGCGCCGCCGGTGTCCCGCGTCCCCAGCACCCGGAAGCTCCCGTCGGCGGCGAGCGCCACCGCCGTGACGCCGCCCTGCTGCTGCTCGTCGACGGCGTAGAGCGTGGAGCCGGTGGGGTGCAGCGCGAGGTACGAGGGGTTCTCGACGCCGGTGACGACGGTGCGGTCGGTGATGGTGCCGGCGGCCGGGTCGTACGAGGCCACGCCGATTCCGGTGCCTCCCGGCGTCGTCGAGGTGTAGGTGCCGAGGAAGAGCGTCGCGGTCCTGCGTGCTCCCTCCCCGGTGGCGCGCGGCGCCCGCCCCGGATGTCCGGAGCGGGGCAGCGAGGGGGCGGCGGCGAGCGCGCCGCCCGCCAGGAGTGCTCCGAGAAGGGTGCGGCGGCTTGTGGGGGTGGTCATGCGAGGCACCTCGTGGGGGTCGGCTGCGTCGGATGTGTCAGCCACAGTGGCCTGCCCCGACGACCGGCGCAAGACTCGCACCGGTCATTGCGCAGGGCGCAACGTGCGGGCCGCGCGGCATCAGCCGCCGGACTGGATGTCGCCGCGGGTGGACGAGGTGATCGGGTCTCCCTGGGCGAAGTCGCCCGGCGGGATCCCCGGATGGTGGCCTCCTTCGACAGGCCGGACGGCCGCGGCGGGGCCGAGGGCCAGCCGGGAGACGATCCGGTAGCGGTCGCCCCGGTAGAGCGAGTGCACGTACTCCACCGGGCAGCCGGTGGTGTCCGAGGTCAGCCGCTCGAAGAGCAGGGCGGGGGAGAGCTCGGGCACGTCGAGGAGCCGGGCCTCCGCGCGGGTCACCACGGTCGGTTCGATCGCCTGGACCGCTTCGTGGACGTGCACGTCGTGGCGCTCGCGCAGGTGCTCGTAGAGGTCGCCGTCCTCCAGCTCCTGGGCGGACAGCCCCGGCACCAGCTCGGCCCTGATGTGCAGGTGCTCGATCGCCATCGGGGCGCCGTCGACCAGCCGGAGCCGGGCGACGTACACGATCTCGGCGGCCGGCGACATGCGCAGCTTGCGGCCGACCCGGGCACCGGCCTGGAGGGTGGTGAACTCCAGCAGCCGGCTCGACCAGGCACCCGCCGCCTGCGGGACGGACAGGGCCAGGTCGGCGGAGATCAGCTCCTGGGTGATCTTCGCGGGCGCGACGAACATCCCTCGGCCGTGCTCGCGCACGAGCAGCCCGGCGGCCACCAGCTCGTCGATCGCGGCACGCAGTGTGGGCCGGGAGACGCCGAGCGTGACGCAGAGGGACCGCTCCGAGGGGATGGCGTCACCCGGCCGGCGCGACTCGATCAGCTCCAGTACGGCGTCGCGGGCCCGTTCCCGTTTGAGCACCGTCCCCGGTGCGTCGGCGTCCATGCGATGCCCCTCCTGACACATTCATCATTGACCAGTTGAGCAACCAGTCGGGCCAACCGCCCTACTGGTCAGGTGGATTGTAGCTGCTACCGGACGAATCCCCATGGGCCTGTTTTCCGATAGATCGCCAAAATCCTTTGCTACCAAGGGACTTGACGACCTCATTGGTCTATGCCACCTTCATCCACCATCAAGAGGTGAGCTGTCCAGTGGGCTTCACTGGTCAGGTGGTCAGGCCCTGTTCTCCAGAGGTGAACCGTGAAGTACCGCTTGCTTGCCGGTGGGTCCGCGCTTGTGATGGCCGCCGTTCTGAGTGCGTGCAGCTCCTCGTCCGACCCCGCCGGCAAGTCCGGTGACGGACCGACGGACATCGACGTGTGGCTGATGCGCGACAGCGTCTCCGCCGAGTTCCAGCAGGAGTTCGTCAAGGGCTTCGAGGCCGCCCACCCCACGATCAAGGTCCGCGTGCAGATCCAGGAGTGGGACGGCATCGGCGAGAAGATCACCGCAGCGCTGGCCAGCAACGACGCGCCGGACGTCATCGAGAGCGGCAACACCCAGGTCGCGCAGTTCGCCCAGAGCGGCGGGCTGCTCGACCTCAGCGACAGGACCGACGAGCTGAACGGCAAGGACTGGCTCAAGGGGCTGGCCGAGCCGGGGGCGTACGAGGGCAAGCAGTACGGCATCCCGTACTACGCGGCCAACCGCGTCGTCATCTACCGCACCGACCTGTTCGAGAAGGCCGGGGTCGACGCGTCCGCGATCAGGACCCGCGAGCAGTGGCTCGCCGCCACCGCGAAGCTCAACAAGAACGGCACGCAGGGCATCTACCTGCCCGGCCAGCTGTGGTACGCGCTGGCCGGGTTCATCTGGGACGAGGGCGGCGACCTCGCCACCGAGTCCGGCGGGAAGTGGAAGGGCGCCCTGGACACCCCGCAGGCGCTGCGCGGCATGAAGTTCTACGGGCAGCTCCAGGCCCTGGGCAAGGGCCCGAGGGACTCCGACGAGGACGATCCGCCCCAGGCCGATGTCATGGCCAAGGGACAGGTGGCCCAGGTGATCTCCACCCCGGGCGGCGCCAACGTGGTCGTCGAGAAGAACGCGGCCCTCAAGGGGAAGCTCGGCTTCTTCCCGATCCCGGGCAGAAGCGCGGACACCCCGGGCGCCGTCTTCACCGGCGGCTCCGACCTGGTGATCCCCACGGCCTCCGGTCATCAGGAAGCGGCGCTCACCTTCGTCAAGGAGCTCACCGGCGACACCTGGCAGAAGAAGCTGGCCGTGGCCATGAGCTACGTCCCGAACCGGACCTCCCTGGCCTCCGCGGTGGCGGACGACCCCGGCGCGGCGGCGATGGCGGCCGGCGCGGCGAACGGGCACGCGACGCCCAACACACCCGGCTGGGCGGCCGTCGAGGCGGAGAACCCGATCAAGGACTACATGGCCGCCGTCCTCACGGGCGGCGACCCGGCGAAGGAGGCCGCCAAGGCCTCCGGTGACATCACCCGGGCCATGAACACCACCTCCTGACCCGCTGCTCCCCGCCCCGCCCGTCCCACCACCGAGAGGAGGCGCGCCGTGTCGGTCATCCGGGAACGGACCGCACCCCCCAGACCCCGGCTCCGGCCGGCACCACCCGCCCGCCGGCGGCGGCGGTCCGGGGAGCCGCGCGGCCCCTGGCCATACGTGCTGATCGCACCCGCCGTCGGCGGCATGCTCTACCTGCTTCTCTACCCGCTGCTGCGGGCCGTGCTCATCTCGCTCCAGGACTTCAGGCTGCGCCAGCTGATCGTCGGCGACGCGGAGTTCGTCGGGCTGCGCAACTACCGCACGCTGCTGTCCGACCCGCGGTTCTGGGAGGTGGTCCGGCGCACCTTCCTGTTCATGGCGGTCAACGTCGCCCTGATCATGGTGATCGCCACGCTGGTCGCCCTGATGACCGAGCGGCTCGGCCGGTTCGGGCGGGGGGTGGTCCTCAGCTCACTGGTGCTGGCCTGGGCCATGCCGGTGATCGCGGCCACCACGGTCTTCCAGTGGCTGTTCCACTCCGAGTTCGGCATCGTCAACCGGCTGCTGACCGAGGCGGGCTTCACCTCGTTCGACCGCTATCCGTGGTTCGCGCACGGCACCGCCGCCTTCTCCATCCTGGTGCTGCTGATCGTCTGGCAGTCGGTGCCGTTCGCCGCGATCACCGTCTACTCGGCCCTCACCACCGTCCCCGCGGAGCTGTACGAATCGGCCCGGCTGGACGGGGCGACCGCCACCCGGATCTTCCGTTCGGTCACCTTCCCCATCCTCCGGCCGATCTTCCTGCTGGTCTTCTCCCTCGAAGTGATCTGGACGTTCAAGGCGTTCGTCCAGATCTGGGTGATGACGCGCGGCGGTCCCGGTGACGCCACCACGATCCTGCCCGTGTACGCGGTGCAGACCGCACTCGCCGGACAGCGGTACGACCTGGGCTCTGCCGCCTCGATGGTCACCGTGGTCCTGATGTCCGGGGTGCTCGTCCTCTACTTCCGCCAGATGCTCCGCCAGGAGGACGAATCCCGATGAGTCTGCTGCGCCCGAGACCTCGGCGGATACCGCTGAACGCCGCCGCCGTACTGACCGTCCTGGTCTGCCTGTTCCCCGTCTACTGGATGATCTCGACCGCGTTCAAACCGTCCCGCGACATCCAGTCCACCGATCCGGACCTCTTCCCGCACACCTGGACACTCGACCACTTCCGCACGGCCGTACAGGCCGACGGGTTCGGGATGTTCTGGCGCAACAGCATCCTGGTGACACTCAGTTCGATCCTGCTGGCCCTGCTGGTCGCCATCGCCTCCGCCTACGCGGTGGCCCGGATGCGCTGGAAGGGGCGGCGGCAGTTCATGCTCATGGTCTTCATCGCCCAGATGGCGCCCTGGGAGTCGCTGATCATCCCGATCTACATCATCTCCCGGGACACGGACATGCTGGACCGGCTGCCGACGCTCACGCTCGTCTACTTCATGGTCACGCTGCCGTTCTCGATCGTGGTGCTGCGCGGCTTCATCGCCACCATCCCGCCGGAGCTGGAGGAGGCCGCGCAGGTCGACGGGTGCACCAGGACCGGCGCCTTCCGCCGGGTGGCCCTGCCGCTGCTCGCACCGGGGCTGATGGCCACCTCGCTGTTCGGCTTCATCACCGCGTGGAACGAGTTCGCGTACGCCAACTTCCTGATCATCAAGCACCAGGACAGCCGCACGCTGCCGGTCTGGCTGTCGTCCTTCCAGAACACCTTCGGCACCGACTGGGGCGCCACGATGGCCGCCTCGACCCTGTTCGCCCTGCCCGCGCTGGTGGTCTTCCTGCTGCTCCAGCGCCATGTCACCTCCGGCTTCGCGGCCGGCGCCGTCAAGGGCTGACGCCCCAGATCCGAACCCGGAGGCATCCCGTGCCCGCACCACGCCCCGAACACACGCTCGTCCCCCGGCCCAGCAAGGTGTCGCCCCGCCCCGGCCGGTTCGCCCTCGACCGGGAGACCACGGTCCGGGCCTTCCCCGGGGCCGAGAGCGCCGCCGACCTGCTGCGCACGCTGCTCGCCCCCGCCACCGGGCTGCCGCTCGCACCCTCCGCCGCCGGCCGGGTCGTGCTGGCACTCGACCCGCAGCTGGGCGGCCTCGGCGAGGAGGGCTACGGGCTCACCATCGGCCCGGACGCGCTGCTGCTGCGGGCGGCGCGCCTTCCCGGCCTGCTCCGGGGCGTACAGACGATCCGTCAGCTACTGCCCGCCGAGGCACTGTCGGACGTCGCGCAGCAGCGGGAGCCGTGGCTGCTGCCGTGCGTCGAGATCAGCGACGTGCCCGCGCACCCGTGGCGCGGCACCATGCTCGACGTCGCCCGGCACTTCCAGCCGGTCTCCTATCTGCGCCGGTACGTGGACCTGATGGCGCTGCACAAGCTCAACACCCTCCATCTCCACCTCACCGACGACCAGGGCTGGCGCATGCCCGTCGCTGCCTACCCCCGGCTGACCGGGATCGGCGGCCACCGCACGCAGTCGGCGTCCGGACCGCCGGGCGAGTTCCCCGAGGCGTACGACGGGATTCCGCACTCGGGGGCGTACACCCGGCGGGAGCTGCGGGAGCTGGTGCGCTACGCGGCGGGTCTCGGGGTGCGCGTGGTGCCGGAGATCGAGATGCCCGGCCATGTGCGGGCGGCCCTCGCCGCCTACCCCGAGCTGGGCAACGATCCCTCGCGGCGGCTGGGCGTGTGGACCCGCTGGGGCGTCTGCGACACCGTGTTCGGCGTCCACGAAGAGGTCTTCGACTTCTGCCGGACGGTGCTGCGGGAGGTCATGGACGTCTTCCCGTCCCCGTACATCCACGTCGGCGGCGAGGAGTGCCCGACCACCGAGTGGGAGAACAGCCCGGCCGCCCGGGAGCGGGCCGCCGCCGAGGGGCTGCCCGACGCCCGCGCCCTGCACGGCTGGTTCATGGGCCGGATCGGGGCGTTCCTGGCCGAGCAGGGCAGGCAGCCCGTCGGCTGGGCGGAGACGGGGGCCGAACTCCCGCTGGAATTCACCGTGATGACCTGGCGCTCCCCGGCCCACGCACGCGCCGCCGCCCGCCGCGGCCACCACGTGGTCGCCGCACACCACCGGGCCACCTACCTCGACTACGCCCAGTCCCCGGAGTCCGGCGAACCGGCGGCGCAGCCGGGCCCGCCGGTCGACCTCCGGACGGTGCACGGCGACCGGCCGCTGACGGAGGACTGGGACGCGGCCGAGACCAGCAGACTCCTGGGCACCCAGGCCCAGTTGTGGACCGAGTACGCGAGCACGCCGGACCGGATCGAGTACCAGACCTATCCGCGGCTGTGCGCCCTCGCGGACCGGGCCTGGTCCGGCGGTGGCGGCGACTGGCCCGGGTTCCTGTCGCGTCTGGCCGGGCACACGGCCCGGCTCGACGCGCTCGGCGTCCGCTACCGCCCGCTCGATCCCCGGCCGCTCGCGGCCCCCTCCAGAGGAACAGCGCCGACCCGGTAGGAACCACTCCCCCACGATCGTTCCGGAAAGGAACAGCTCATGAAGTCACTCGCGAAGAGCCGGATCCGTGCGGTGGCCGCAGCCGCCGCCACCGTGGCCCTGGGCTGTACGGCGCTCGCCGCCGTCCCGTCGACGGCGAGCGCCGCCGACGGCTCGCTCGCCGTGCAGTACCGCACCGGAACCGCAGGGGCTACGGCCGACCAGAGCGAGCCCTGGCTGAAGGTGCGCAACACCGGCAGCGGGGCCGTACAGCTCAGCGACGTCAAGATCCGCTACTACTTCAAGGGCGAGGCGGCGGGCGACGCCTACCGGTTCGCCTGCTCCTGGGCGGTGAAGGGCTGCGCGAACATCACCGGGACGTTCGGCACGCTCGCCTCCCCGACCGCCACCGCCGACCGCTACCTGGAGATCGGCTTCACCTCCGGGGCGGGCTCGCTGGAACCGGGTGCCGACACGGGCGACATGCAGCTGCGCTTCTACCGGTCGAACTGGCAGCCGCTGGTGCAGAGCGACGACTACTCCTTCGGCGCGGGCTCGACCGCGTACGGCGACTGGACGAAGGTGACGGCTCGGCTCGGCGGCGCCCAGGTCTGGGGCGAGGCCCCGGAGGGCAACGGCCCGACCGACCCCACCGACCCGACGGACCCGACCGATCCGTCGGAGGACGGGCCGACGCTCTTCGACGACTTCAACTACAGCGGCCACACCGACGCGCAGATCGGCGCCCACGGCTGGAGCGTCCGCTCGAACTCCGGCGGCCCCGGCGTACCGGGGGCCACCTGGGCGCCGGAGAACGTCACGTTCGCCAACCAGGGCGGCAACTCCATCATGAACCTGGAGACGTCGACGGCGGGCAGCGGTGAGTCGACGAAGCAGACCGAGATCCTGACCCAGTCGATGAAGTTCCGCAACGGCACCTACGCGGCGCGGGTGAAGTTCAACGACGCGCCGGTCTCCGGCCCCGACGGCGACCACCTCGTCCAGACGTTCTTCACCATCAACGACCTCAAGGCTCCGATGGCGGACGACTACGCGGAGTACGACTTCGAGTACCTGCCCAACGGCGGCTGGGGCGAGAGCGGCAACATCCTCTACACGACCTCGTGGGAGACCTACCGGCCCGACCCCTGGGAGGCGGTCAACGCGCACACCGAGTCCCGGCAGAGCTACGCCGGCTGGCACGACCTGGTCGTGACCATCGACGACAGCGCGATCACGTACTACATCGACGGGCAACCGTTCGGCACGCACGGGGCGGCCTATCTGCCGGAGCGCGGGATGTCGATCAACTTCAACCAGTGGCTGATCGACCTGACCGGGCAGACCAGCACGACGCCCCGCTCGTACGACCAGCAGGTGGACTACGTCCTGCACGTGAAGGACCAGGTCCTCACCCCGGCACAGGTGAATGCCCGGGTGAGCGCCTACCGCACGGCGGGGACCACGTTCCAGGACACGGTTCCGGCCACCTGACACGGTAGCGCAGGCAGTGGGCGGGGCGGACGGGCCGACGGGCCTCCGCCCCGCCTTCCGTATGCCCGCGACCGGCTCGAATTCCGGGCACCCCCTTGACAGCCTGCCCACCCGCCGGGCAATCTTCCGTTAAGCAGAAACTAACTTCCGCAATACGGAAGGAGCGCCGAAACCCTCATGGGCTACCCGGACCAGCGCTTCGATGTAAACCTTTCGATCCTCTTCACGGAACTCCCGCTCCTGGAGCGCCCCGCGGCAGCCGCCGCGGCGGGCTTCACGGCGGTCGAGCTGTGGTGGCCCTGGATCGAGACCCCCACCCCTCCGCAAGCAGAACTCGACGCCCTCAGGAAGGCGCTCGACGACGCGGGCACCGAGCTGGTGGGGCTGAACTTCTACGCCGGACAGCTGCCCGGCCCCGACCGCGGCGCGCTCTCCGTGCCCGGCAGGGAGTCGGACCGCTTCCGCGCCAACATCGAGGTGGCGGCCGACTTCGCCGCCTCGGTCGGCTGCAAGGCGCTCAACGCGCTCTACGGCAACCGGATCGACGGCGTGGACCCCGGCGTCCAGGACGAACTCGCCCTGGAGAACCTCGTCCTCGCCGCCCGCGCGGCGGACCGGATCGGGGCGATCCTGCTGATCGAGACCCTGAACGCGCCGGAGTCGCCGCGCTACCCGCTGGTCAGCGCACCGGCCGGGATCGAGGTCGTCGACCGGATCAACGCCGCGACGGGCCTCGGCAACGCGAAGTTCCTGATGGACCTGTACCACCTGTCGATGAACGGCGAGGACCTCAGCGAGGTCATCACCGCGTACGCCGGCAAGACCGGTCACGTCCAGATCGCGGACAACCCGGGGCGCGGCGCGCCCGGCACCGGCGCGCTCCCCCTGGAGCAGCTCCTGGACGAGCTGACGAAGGCCGGTTACGACGGCTGGGTCGGCCTGGAGTACAAGCCGGGTGACCGGCCGAGCGCCGAGTCCGTCGAGTGGCTCCCGGCCACCGCGCGGCCCGCCCGCCGGTAGCGGCCACCGTCACTCGTACACACGCTTTATCGGAAGGCACCCTCATGAGCAACAACCTCCCCAAGGTTGCGTGGATCGGGCTCGGCATCATGGGTTCGCCCATGTCCGAGAACCTGATCAAGGCCGGTTACGACGTCACCGGTTACACCCTGGAGCAGGACAAGGTCGACCGGCTGGCCGCGGCCGGCGGCACCGGCGCCTCCTCGATCGCCGAGGCGGTCAAGGACGCGGACGTGGTCATCACGATGGTGCCCGCCTCCCCGCAGGTCGATGCCATCGCGTACGGCCCCGACGGCATCCTGGAGAACGCCAAGCGCGGCGCGCTGCTGATCGACATGTCCTCGATCACCCCGCAGACCTCCGTGGACCTGGCGAAGAACGCGGCCGAGAAGGGAATCCGGGTCCTGGACGCCCCCGTCTCGGGCGGCGAGGCCGGTGCCATCGAAGCCGTACTGTCCATCATGGTCGGCGGCGAGCAGGTCGACTTCGACACCGCGAAGCCGCTGCTCGACACGCTCGGCAAGACGATCGTGCTGTGCGGTCCGCACGGCTCCGGCCAGACGGTGAAGGCGGCCAACCAGCTGATCGTCGCCGTCAACATCCAGGCCTGCGCCGAGGCTGTCGTCTTCCTGGAGAAGTCCGGGGTCGACCTCGCCGCCGCGCTCGACGTCCTCAACGGCGGACTGGCCGGCTCGACCGTGCTGACCCGCAAGAAGAACAACTTCCTGAACCGGGACTTCGCCCCCGGCTTCCGGATCGACCTGCACCACAAGGACATGGGCATCGTCACGGACGCCGCCCGCAATGTCGGTGCCGCACTGCCCGTCGGCGGAGTCGTCGCCCAGCTCGTCGCCTCGCTGCGCGCGCAGGGCGACGGCGGCCTGGACCACTCCGCGCTGCTGCGCTCGGTCGAGCGCCTCTCCGGTCAGCCCGTCCAGGACTGATCGACGCGGCCGGGCCCCGAGCGGGCCCGGCCGGCACCACCCCGCCGGGCGACCTTCTCCCCCGGCCCCACAGACTTCCGGGCGGCGTCGGCGCTGACACCTGTCCTGTCGCGCCCAGGCGCCGGCGCCGTCCGGAACACCTCTTCACACCCCGCTCCACCCTCTCCACCCCCCTCACCACGAATTTCAACAAACTGTTGACGTCAGGTTCGGTGCGTAATTACGCTCCTGGAGCCCCCATGCCGTCGCAGTTCAGCAGCCCGTACGGAAGGTCGCCCCGACACCATGACGCAGCGCGTGCTTACGACCGAGTCAGGCGCCCCGGTCGCCGACAACCAGAACTCCGCCACCGCCGGCGTCGGTGGCCCGATCCTCCTCCAGGACGGTCACCTCCTGGAGAAGCTCGCCCGCTTCAACCGGGAGCGCATCCCGGAGCGCGTGGTGCACGCCCGGGGCTCCGGGGCGTACGGCTACTTCGAGGTGACCGACGACGTCACCGGCTTCACCCGCGCCGACTTCCTCTCCGAGGTGGGCCGCCGTACCGAGACCTTCATCCGGTTCTCGACGGTCGCCGACTCCCTCGGCGGCGCGGACGCGGTGCGCGACCCGCGCGGCTTCGCCCTCAAGTTCTACACGGACGAGGGCAATTACGACCTGGTCGGCAACAACACCCCGGTGTTCTTCATCAAGGACCCGATCAAGTTCCCCGACTTCATCCACTCGCAGAAGCGCGATCCGTTCACGGGCCGTCAGGAGCCGGACAACGTGTGGGACTTCTGGGGGAACTCCCCCGAGGCCACACACCAGATCACCTGGCTGATGGGCGACCGGGGCATCCCCGCCTCGTACCGTCACATGAACGGCTTCGGCTCGCACACCTACCAGTGGACGAACGCCGCGGGCGAGGCCTTCTTCGTCAAGTACCACTTCAAGACGAACCAGGGCGTGCGCTCGCTCTCCGCCGAGCAGGCCGCGGAGCTCGTCGGCAAGGACGCCAACTCCCACCAGACGGACCTGCTGCAGGCGATCGAGCGCGGCATGAACCCGTCCTGGACGCTGCACGTGCAGATCATGCCGGCGGCCGAGGCGGCGGACTACCGCTTCAACCCGTTCGACCTCACGAAGGTGTGGCCGCACGCGGACTACCCGCTCCAGCGGGTGGGCCGCCTGGTCCTGGACCGCAACCCGGACAACGTCTTCGCCGAGGTGGAGCAGGCCGCGTTCTCCCCGAACAACTTCGTGCCCGGCATCGGTCCCTCCCCGGACAAGATGCTCCAGGGCCGGCTGTTCGCCTACGCGGACGCGCACCGCTACCGGCTGGGCGTCAACCACACCCACCTGCCGGTGAACGCGCCGCGTACGGCCGTCGTCGACAACTACGGCCGCGACGGCCTGCACGCCACGCGCAACGGTGCGCGGCACGACAAGAACTACGAGCCCAACTCGTACGCGGGCCCGGCCCAGACGGACTCCGCGTTCTCCGCGCCGATGGCCGTTCAGGGCTGGACCGGCACGCACGAGGCGCCCGCTCACAACAAGGACGACGACTTCTTCCAGGCGGGCGAGCTGTACCGGCTGATGTCGGACGACGAGAAGGCCCGGCTGATCGCCAACATCGCGGGCGGCCTGTCCCAGGTCACCCGCGACGACGTGATCGAGAAGAACCTCGCCCACTTCCACGCCGCGGACGCCGATTACGGCAAGCGCGTGGAGGAGGCCGTCCGCGCCCTGCGCGAGGACTAAGGTCTTTCGTTTGGATGAGGCCGGATCAGGGAGCGGGGTCTGGTGCGTGCAGCTGCAAGGCGGAGGATTGAGACATGGCGGAGCCATGGTGATTGACGACAACGCAGCAGATGCCCGTGCCAGACCCCGCGAGCCCGGCATGATCCCAACGAGAGGCCCTAGTCCTCGCGTTGGACCCCCAAGCCCTGCCCGAGTCGCCGCGCCCGCCCGGATGAGGGGTTGCGCGGGGCACGGGCAGGACGGGGG
>CBRG010000147.1 GCA_000470535.1 Streptomyces sp. AW19M42 | reverse complement strand
GGGGTGGCGCCGGGGTCCCGGGCTATCCCGAAGTCGATGAGGCGCGGTCCGTCGGCGGCGAGCATCACGTTGCCGGGCTTCACATCGCGGTGGACGATGCCCGCCGCGTGCACGGCCGCCAGGGCGCGGGCCAGTCCGGCGCCCAGCATCCGGGCCTCGGCCTCGCTCATCGCGCCCGCGCCCCGGACGGCGGCGGACAGGGTGGGCCCGGCGACGTACTCGGTGGCGAGCCAGGGCACTTCGGCGTCGGCGTCCCCGTCGAGCAGCGGCGCGAGGCGGGGGCCGGTGACGGACCGGGCGACGGTGATCTCGCGGCGGAAGCGGCTGCGGAAGCCGGGGTCCTGAGCCACGTCGCGGCGGACGGTCTTGACGGCGGCGGGGCCCGATCCGTCGCCCCGGTCCCCGAGGAAGACCTCGCCCATGCCGCCCGCCCCGAGCCGGGCCCGTATCGCGTACGGGCCGATCCGTCTGGGCGAGTCCTCCCGCAGCGGACTCAGCATGTGCCACTCCCCCCTGGCGCGCATGACACGTGGCCGGCGGCAATCGTGTCACGGCCGGGGCGGGTGCGGCAGGGCGGAACGACGCGAACGGCGCACTCCTGCCGCATGACTGACGCGTTATCAGCCATGCGAGGCGGAACGCGCCAGGTCCGGGTGCTGCCCTTCCCGGTCCCGGTGCGGCCCGCACGCCGCGCCGGAACCGGGAAGGGGCGGCCGGAGGCGGCCGGGGCCGGCCGGGGGGCGGCCGCCGGACGGTCTTCGGCAGCCGCTCAGACCTCCCTGGTCGCTCAGGCCTCCCCTGTCGCAGGCCTCCCCGGTCGCTCAGGCCTCCCCGGTCAGCCCCGCCACCAGTTCGTCCGCCGCCGTGTACGGGTCGAGCCGGCCCGCCACGATGCGTTCCGCGAGGGCGCCGAGGCGCCGGTCGCCGTGCAGGTCCCCGATGCGTTCGCGGAGCCGGGTGACCGCGATCGTCTCGACCTCGTGGGCGGCGCGGGAGGCGCGGCGCTCCGCGAGCACCCCGTGCTCCTCCATCCACGCCCGGTGCTTCTCCAGTGCCTCGACGACCTCGTCGATGCCCTCGCCCCGGGCGGCGACCGTCTTCACGATCGGCGGCCGCCAGTCGGCTGGGCCCCGGGACGCCCCGAGGCCCAGCATGTGGTTCAGCTCGCGGGCGGTGGCGTCCGCGCCGTCCCGGTCCGCCTTGTTGACCACGTACACGTCACCGATCTCCAGGATTCCGGCCTTGGCCGCCTGGATTCCGTCGCCCATGCCGGGCGCGAGCAGGACGACGGAGGTGTCGGCCTGGGAGGCGATCTCCACCTCCGACTGGCCGACGCCCACGGTCTCCACCAGGATCACGTCGCAGCCCGCCGCGTCCAGCACCCGGATCGCCTGCGGGGCCGACCAGGCGAGGCCGCCCAGGTGGCCGCGGGTGGCCATGGAGCGGATGTAGACACCCGGGTCGGAGGCGTGGTCCGACATCCGGACCCGGTCCCCGAGGAGCGCGCCGCCGGAGAACGGTGACGACGGGTCGACGGCGAGCACGGCGACCCGCTTGCCCTGGCGCCGGTACGCGGAGACGAGCGCCGATGTCGATGTCGACTTGCCGACACCGGGGGAGCCGGTCAGGCCGACGACGTAGGCGTTGCCCGCCAGCGGCGCCAGCGCCGCCATCACCTCGCGCAGCTGCTCGGACGCCCCCTCCACCAGGGAGATGAGCCGGGCCACGGCCCGGGGCCTGCCCTCGCGGGCCTGCTCCACCAGGGTGGGGACGTCCACCATCACCGCTCCGTTCATTCGCTCGCTCGCTCGCTGCGTGTTCTGCGTACTGCCAGGGCCTGTCGTCAAACAGCCGTCTGCCGCGCGGCGCCTTGCACGCACTCTCGCCGCCCGGGGCAAAGCCTGCCGGGAGGGGCACTGGCTACTTGCCCGGAACGCGGAGGATCAGCGCATCGCCCTGACCGCCGCCGCCGCACAGCGCCGCCGCCCCGGTGCCGCCGCCGCGCCGCTTCAGCTCCAGCGCCAGGTGCAGCACCACCCGGGCCCCGGACATCCCGATCGGGTGACCGAGCGCGATGGCGCCGCCGTTGACGTTGACCTTGTCGGAGGTGACGCCGAGGTCCTTCATGGACTGGACGGCGACGGCCGCGAACGCCTCGTTGATCTCGATGAGGTCGAGGTCCCCGACGCCGATGCCCTCCTTCTTGAGGGCGTGCCGGATCGCGTTGGACGGCTGGGACTGGAGCGAGTTGTCCGGGCCCGCCACATTGCCGTGGGCGCCGATCTCGGCGATCCAGTCGAGGCCCAGGGCTTCGGCCTTGGCCTTGCTCATGACGACGACCGCGGCAGCGCCGTCGGAGATCTGCGAGGAGGTGCCGGCCGTGATCGTGCCGTCCTTGGCGAAGGCGGGGCGCAGCTTGCCGAGCGACTCTGCGGTCGTCTCGGGGCGGATGCCCTCGTCCTTGGCGAAGAGGACCGGGTCACCCTTGCGCTGCGGGATCTCGACCGGGGTGATCTCGGCCTCGAACAGCCCGTTCTTCTGGGCGGCGGCGGCCCGCTGGTGGGACTGGGCGCCGATCTCGTCCTGGGCGGCGCGGTCCAGGCCGAGGCGGGTGTTGTGCTTCTCGGTGGACTCGCCCATCGGGATGTTCTCGTAGGCGTCGGTCAGGCCGTCGTACGCCATCGAGTCGAGCATCTCGATCGCGCCGTACTTGTGGCCCTCGCGCGACTTCGGGAGCAGGTGCGGGGCGTTCGTCATGGACTCCTGGCCGCCGGCCACGACGATGTCGAACTCACCCGCGCGGATCAGCTGGTCGGCCAGCGCGATGGCGTCGAGCCCGGAGAGGCACACCTTGTTGACGGTGAGCGCCGGGACGTTCATCGGGATGCCCGCCTTGACCGCGGCCTGCCGTGCCGGGATCTGCCCTGTCCCGGCCTGCAGCACCTGGCCCATGATCACGTACTCGACCTGGTCGCCGCCGATGCCGGCCCGCTCCAGCGCCGCCTTGATGGCGAAGCCGCCGAGGTCTGCCCCGGAGAAGCTCTTCAGCGAGCCGAGGAGACGGCCCATGGGCGTACGGGCGCCCGCGACGATCACGGAAGTCGTACCGGTCGTTCCTGACATGAGGCACAGCCCCTTGGATTAGAAGTGAACGAGGGTTTACTTGAATGTACTGAGCGGTACCGCACCCGTCATCCGGCTGCGGGTGTGATCGCGCGCACGTTGCGTAACCACCCGCGGAGCGCTGCACTGTTCCCATGCTGACGCGAATCGACCACATCGGGATCGCCTGTTTCGACCTCGACGCCACCGTCGAGTTCTACCGCTCGACCTACGGGTTCGAGGTCTTCCACACCGAAGTCAACGAGGAGCAGGGCGTGCGCGAGGCCATGCTCAAGATCAACGAGACGTCGGACGGCGGCGCCTCCTACCTCCAGCTGCTGGAACCGGTGCGCGAGGACTCCGCCGTCGGCAAATGGCTGGCCAAGAACGGTGAGGGCGTGCACCACATCGCCTTCGGTACGGCCGACGTGGACGCGGACGCCGCGGACATCCGGGAGAAGGGCGTCAGGGTGCTGTACGACGAGCCCAGGACGGGTTCGATGGGGTCCCGGATCACCTTCCTGCACCCCAAGGACTGCCACGGTGTCCTCACCGAACTGGTCACGTCCAGGGCAGAGCACTGACGACAACATCTTCTCAGGGATACCCGGCCCGGTAGAGTGGGCTGTTCCGGGCCGGGGCCGGATCGGGGCCGCGCCGCGTCCTCAGCCGTTGATCTGTCACCATTCCCCGGGGGCCGTTCGCCGGTGAACGGTACTCGTTCGGAGTGTGCGATCAGGGTTGGGGTCTCCCCGCTCGAACAGAGTTGAGAGCTCGGGGAAGGATGGGACCGCGCAGTGCGGGGCTACGAACGCCAGGAGAGCCACCGAGCTGAAGACGACCATCTCTCGCGGTTCGAGGCCGAGATGGACCGGCTGAAGACCGACCGGGAGAAGGCCGTCCAGCACGCCGAGGACCTCGGTTACCAGGTCGAGGTCTTGCGCGCCAAGCTGCACGAGGCCCGTCGCAGTCTGGCGACCCGTCCCGCGTACGACAGCGCGGACATCGGCTACCAGGCGGAGCAGATGCTCCGTAACGCCCAGGTCCAGGCCGACCAGCTGCGCAACGACGCCGAGCGCGAGCTGCGTGACGCCCGTGCGCAGACGCAGCGGATCCTTCAGGAGCACGCCGAGCACCAGGCGCGGCTCCAGGCCGAACTGCACAACGAGGCCGTGCAGCGGCGCCAGCGGCTCGACCAGGAGCTGGCGGAGCGCCGCCAGACCGTCGAGTCCCACGTCAACGAGAACGTCGCGTGGGCCGAGCAGCTGCGGGCCAGGACCGAGTCCCAGGCCCGCCGGCTGCTGGAGGAGTCACGGGCCGAGGCCGAGCAGGCGCTGACCGCCGCCCGTGCCGAGGCGGGCCGGCTGGCGGACGAGACGCGCCAGCGGCTCGGCTCCGAGGCGGAGTCCGCCCGGTCCGAGGCCGAGGCGATCCTGCTGCGGGCCCGCAAGGACGCCGAGCGGATGCTGAGCTCCGCGTCCAGCCAGGCGCAGGAGGCGACCACCCACGCCGAGCAGCTGCGTACATCCACGACGGCCGAGACCGAGCAGACCCGGCAGCAGACCGCCGAGCTGAACCGGACGGCCGAGCAGCGCATGCAGGAGGCCGAGACGCAGCTGCGCGAGGCCCGTGTGGAGGCCGAGAAGGTCCTCTCGGAGGCCAAGGAGGCCGCGGTCAAGCGGCTGGCCGCCGCCGAGTCGCAGAACGAGCAGCGCACCCGTACCGCCAAGTCGGAGATCGCCCGGCTGGTCGGCGAGGCCACCAAGGACGCCGAATCGCTGAAGGCGGAGGCGGAGCAGGCGCTCGCCGACGCCCGCGCCGAGGCGGACCGGCTCCGCTCCGAGGCCGCCGACGACGCCCGTACCGCCGCCGCGGAGGACGCCGCGGCCCAGCTCGCCAAGGCGGCCCGCGCCGCGGAGGAGGTGCTGACCAAGGCGTCCGACGACGCGAAGTCGACCACCCGCGCGGCGAGCGAGGAGGCCGACCGGATCCGCCGCGAGGCCGAGGCGGAGGCGGACCGGCTGCGCGGTGAGGCCACCGAGCAGGCCGACCAGCTCAAGGGCGCGGCCAAGGACGACACCAAGGAGTACCGGGCCAAGACGGTCGAGCTCCAGGAGGAGGCGCGCCGGCTGCGCGGCGAGGCCGAGCAGCTGCGCTCCGAAGCGGTCGCCGAGGGCGAGCGGATCCGCGGCGAGGCCCGCCGGGAGGCCGTCCAGCAGATCGAGGAGGGCGCGAGGACCGCCGAGGAGCTCCTCGCCAAGGCGAAGGCCGACGCGGAGGAGCTGCGCGGCGCCGCCGGCACCGAGAGCGAGCGGGTCCGCACCGAGGCCACCGAGCGGGCGGCGGCGCTGAAGAAGCAGGCGCAGGAGGCCCTGGAGCGGGCCCGCGCCGAGGCCGAGACACTGCGCACCGAGTCCGAGGAGCAGGCCGGGTCGACGACGTCAGCGGCCGAGCGGGCGGCGGCGGAGCTGCGCGAGGAGACCGAGCGCGCGGTCGCGGCACGGCAGGCGAAGGCGGCCGACGAGCTGACCCGGCTGCACACGGAGGCCGAGTCCAGGGTCACCGCGGCCGAGCAGGCGCTGGGCGAGGCGCGCACCGACGCGGAGCGCGTCCGGCGCGAGGCGAACGAGGAGTCGGAGCGGCTACGGGCCGAGGCCGCCGAGCGGCTGCGCACCCTTCAGGAGCAGGCGGAGGCCGAGGCCCAGCGGCTGCGCGACGAGGCCGCCGCCGATGCCGCACAGTCCCGTGCGGAGGGCGAGTCCGTCGCCGTACGGCTGCGGAGCGAGGCGGCCGCGGAGGCGGAGCGGCTCAAGACCGAGGCTCAGGAGAGTGCCGGCCGGGTGCGCTCCGAGGCGGCGGCCGCCGCCGAGCGGGTGGGCACGGAGGCCGCGGAGGCGCTGGCCGCCGCCCAGGAGGAGGCGAACCGGCGCCGCCGCGAGGCGCAGGAGACCCTCGACGCGGCGCGCGGCGAGGCGGACCAGGAGCGCGAGCGGGCCCGCGAGCAGAGCGAGGAGCTCCTCGCCTCCGCCCGCAAGCGGGTCGAGGAGGCGCAGGCCGAGGCCCAGCGGCTGGTCGAGGAGGCGGACGGCCGGGCGACCGAGATGGTCTCCGCCGCCGAGCAGACCGCCCAGCAGGTACGGGACGCGGTCAGCGGGCTCCAGGAGCAGGCAGAGGCGGAGATCGCCGGGCTGCGCTCCACCGCGGAGCACGTCGCGGAGCGGACGAAGTCCGAGGCGCAGGAGGAGGCGGACCGGCTCCGCGCCGACGCGCACTCCGAGCGGGAGCGGGCCCGTGAGGACGCGGCCCGGATCCGCTCGGTCGCGAACGAGGAGACCGAGGCCGCGAAGGCGATGGCCGAGCGGACGGTCTCCGACGCGATCACGGAGTCCGAGAAGCTGCGCTCCGACACCGCGGAATACAGCCAGCGGATGCGTACCGAGGCGTCCGACGCGCTGGCATCCGCCGAGCAGGACGCGGCGCGCAGCCGCGCAGAGGCCCGCGAGGACGCCAACCGGATGCGCTCGGAGGCGGCGGTCCAGGCCGACCGTCTGATGTCGGAGGCGGCCACGGAGAGCGAGCGCGTCCGTACCGAGGCGGCACAGCAGGCGGCCCGGATCGGCGACGAGGCGGCGAGCGAGTCGGAGCGGCTGCGGGCGGAGGCGGCGGCCACCGTCGGTTCCGCGCAGGAGCACGCGGCCCGGACCCGCGAGGAGTCGGAGCGGCTGCGGAGCGACGCGGAGGCGGCGGCGGAGCAGATGCGTGCCGAGGCCCGCCAGGAGGCGGACCGGCTGCTGGACGAGGCCCGCGAATCGGCCTCGAAGCGCAGGGCCGACGCGGCGGAGCAGGCCGACCAGCTGATCAACAAGGCCCAGGAGGAGGCGCTTCGCGCCGCCACCGAGGCCGAGGAGCAGGCCGACACGATGGTCGGAGCGGCCCGGAACGAGGCGGTCCGGATCACCTCCGCCGCCACCGTCGAGGGCAACTCCCTCGTGGAGCGGGCCCGGACGGACGCGGACGAGCTGCTCGTCGGCGCGCGCCGGGACGCCACCGCGATCCGGGAGCGGGCCGAGGAGCTCAGGACCCGACTGGAGAGCGAGATCGAGGAGTTGCACGACCGGGCCCGGCGGGAGACCTCCGAGCAGATGAAGACGGCCGGCGAGCGCGTCGACAACCTGATGAGGGCGGCGACCGAGCAGCGCGAGGAAGCCGCGGCGAAGGCCAAGGAGCTGCTGTCCGACGCGAATTCGGAGGCGAGCAAGGTCCGGATCGCCGCCGTGAAGCGGGCCGAGTCACTGCTCAAGGAGGCCGAGCAGAAGAAGGCCAGCCTGGTGCGCGAGGCGGAGAAGCTGCGGTCGGACGCCGAGGCGGAGGCCAAGCGGACGGTGGACGAGGGCCGGCGCGAACTCGACGTCCTGGTACGCCGGCGCGCTGACATCAACACGGAGATCTCCCGTGTCCAGGACGTGCTGGAGGCGTTGGAGTCTTTCGAGACCCCCGCGGCGGGCGGTAAGGGCGCCGACAGCGTCAAGGCCGGCGCGACAGCGGGCACTCGTTCGAGTGGCAAGTCGTCCGATGGGTAGACCGTGTCCGGCGGGCTTCCGCGGTCCGGCAACGACATTCAGCCCTCCGAGTGGCAAGGCTTGCGCGGGTTAGCCACTCAAAAGGGGTGTCATTCTCCAGATCAAACTGGCATCTGCTCGATGACACGCCGTCCAGGCCCCTAGGATTCCCCCTATCACCTCACCGGTCTCACTTCGACAGGAACCCCATGAGTGACCCTTCCTCCCCCTTCGGCTTCGAGCTCGTGCGGCGTGGTTACGACCGCGGTCAGGTGGATGACCGCATTACCAAGCTCGTCGCCGACCGTGATAGTGCTCTCGCCCGCATCACGTCTCTGGAAAAGCGCATCGAGGAGCTGCACCTCGAAACGCAGAACGCCCAGGCCCAGGTGAACGACGCGGAGCCGTCGTACGCCGGTCTCGGAGCGCGCGTGGAGAAGATTCTGCGCCTGGCCGAGGAGGAGGCGAAGGACCTGCGAGAAGAGGCCCGTCGCGCCGCCGAACAGCACCGTGAGCTGGCCGAGTCCGCCGCCCAGCAGGTCCGCAATGACGCCGAGACGTTCGCTTCCGAGCGCAAGGCCAAGGCCGAGGACGACGGTGTCCGCATCGTCGAGAAGGCCCAGGGCGAGGCGACCACACTGCGCTCGGACGCGCAGAAGGACGCAGCGCAGAAGCGCGAGGAGGCCGACGCGCTCTTCGAGGAGACCCGCGCCAAGGCCGCCCAGGCCGCCGCGGACTTCGAGACCAACCTGGCCAAGCGCCGCGACCAGTCGGAGCGTGACCTCGCGTCCCGTCAGGCCAAGGCCGAGAAGCGTCTGGCCGAGATCGAGCACCGCGCCGAGCAGCTCCGCCTGGAGGCCGAGAAGCTGCGCACGGACGCCGAGCGCCGGGCCCGTCAGACGGTGGAGACCGCGCAGCGCCAGTCCGAGGACATCGTGGCCGACGCCAACGCGAAGGCCGACCGGATCCGCAGCGAGTCGGAGCGCGAGCTGGCGGCGCTCACCAACCGCCGCGACTCGATCAACGCTCAGCTGACCAACGTCCGCGAGATGCTGGCGACGCTGACCGGCGCCGCCGTGGCCGCCGCCGGCACCCCCGCCGACGAGGAGCCCGCCTCGCGCGGTGTCCCGGCCCAGCAGACCCGCTGACGCCAGGGAGCGACGCGGTAACGACCGGTGGTCCCCCGACACACCGGCCGGTCCGATGCCGACGCGCCCGGTTCCGCCTTTCTGGTGGCGCCGGGCGCGCGGCCGTTCTAGCGTGAACGCATGATCGAGCTCGATGGCCTCACGAAGCGTTACGGCAGCAAGGTTGCCGTCGACCAGTTGTCGTGCCGGATCAGACCGGGAATGGTGACGGGTTTTCTGGGACCCAACGGGGCGGGCAAGTCCACCACGATGCGGATGATGCTCGATCTCGACAACCCGAGCAGCGGATCGGTACGCATCGACGGGAAGCACTACCACGACCTGGAAGAACCCCTGAAGTACATCGGTGCGCTGCTCGAAGCCAAGTCGATGCACGGCGGTCGCAGCGCGTACAACAACCTGCTCTGTCTCGCGCAGAGCAACCGGATCCCGCGGAGCCGGGTGGCGGAGGTCCTGGACACCGTCGGCCTGACCGCGGTGGCGAAGAAGAAGTCCAAGGGCTTCTCCCTCGGCATGGGCCAGCGCCTCGGCATCGCCGCGGCGCTGCTCGGTGATCCCGAGATCCTGATGTTCGACGAACCCGTCAACGGTCTGGACCCGGAGGGCATCCACTGGATCCGGAATCTGATGAAGGCGCTCGCCGCGGAAGGCCGGACGATCTTCGTCTCCTCGCACCTGATGAGTGAGATGGCGCTGACGGCGGATCACTTGATCGTGATCGGCCAGGGGAAGCTGCTGGCCGACACCTCGATGGCCGACTTCATCCAGCAGAACTCGCGCAGCTACGTGCGGCTGCGCTCGCCGGAGCAGGAGCGGCTGCGCGACGTCCTGCACGCGGAGGGCGTCGTCGTCGTCGAGTCGGGCAACGGCACGCTGGAGATCGACGACGCGACCACGGAGGACCTGGGCGAGCTCGCCGCCCGGCACTCCGTCGTACTGCATGAGCTGAGTTCCCAGCGGGCCTCGCTGGAGGAGGCGTTCATGCAGATGACGGCGGACTCGGTGGAGTACCACGCTCACTCGGAACGAGACGCGGTGGCGCCGCCGGTGGGACCGCACTGGGGCGACCGGTGGGATCAGCCGCCCGGCGCCGCCCCCGGACCTCCCGACAGCACTCCCGGGGCCCCCGGCGGGTCCGGCACCGGCAAGGGGGCGTGACGACGATGGCATCGGTACCCGCGGTCCTGACCTCCGAATGGACCAAGATCCGTACGGTCTCCTCGACCACCTGGACGCTGATCTCCGCGTTCGTCGTCACCGTCGCGATGGGCGCCGCGCTCTGTGCGGTGATGAACTCCCAGTTCAACGACCTCTCCGACGCGGAGCGGGCCACTTTCGACCCCACCTACGTCAGCTTCTCCGGGATGATTCTCGGCCAGCTGGCGATGGTGGTCTTCGGTGTCCTGGTGGTCGGTACGGAGTACAGCTCCGGCATGATCCGCGCCTCGCTGGCGGCCGTGCCGCAGCGCGCCACGTTCCTTTTCAGCAAGATGCTGGTGGCCGGGGTGCTGGCGCTGGTGGTCGGTCTGGCCACCAGCTTCGTGACGTTCTTCCTCGGCCAGGCCCTGCTGGGTGACCACAGCACGGACATCGGCGCGGACAACGTGCTGCGGGCGGTGGTCGGCGGCGGCCTCTACATGGGGCTGATCGCGCTCTTCTCCATGGCGGTGGCGACGATGCTGCGCAGCTCGATGCTGTCGCTCGGCATCCTGATGCCGTTCTTCTTCCTGGTCTCGCAGATCCTGTCGGCGGTGCCGGGCGCCAAGAGCGTCGCCCGGTACTTCCCCGACCAGGCCGGGTCCAAGATCATGCAGGTGGTGCCCGACGCGATGAACAGCGATCCGGCGCCCTACGGCCCGTGGGCCGGGCTGCTGATCATGGTCGCCTGGGTGGCGGCCGCGGTGATCGGCGGCTTCCTCGTACTGAAGAAACGGGACGCCTGACCCGTGGCACCGGCGGAGGCCGTGGACCCCGGTCCACGGCCTCCGCCGCGGACGCGCCGCCGCAACGGCTTGGCCGGAACCGTAAAGGTCTGGTTATCCTCCTAACTCTTACGGGGGCGCGCGGCCGGACGGCCTGGGCCCCGACGACAGATAAGTCGATGGGGCTGGAGCATGATCGAGGCAGTCGGCCTGACCAAGCGCTATGGCGCGAAGACGGCCGTGTACGACCTTTCCTTCCAGGTGCGGCCGGGCACCGTCACCGGATTCCTCGGTCCCAACGGGTCGGGCAAATCGACGACCATGCGCATGATCCTCGGCCTGGACCGGCCGACCGCGGGCCGTGTGACGATCGGCGGCCACGCCTACCGCAGCCTGCCGAACGCGCCGCGCCAGGTGGGCGCCCTGCTGGACGCCAAGGCGGTGCACGGCGGCCGCAGCGCCCGCAACCACCTGCTCTCGCTCGCCCAGCTCGCCGGTATCCCGGCCGCGCGGGTCGACGAGGTACTCGGAGTCGTGGGCCTTCAGAACGTCGCCCGCAAGCGTTCCAGGGGCTTCTCGCTCGGCATGGGGCAGCGGCTCGGCATCGCGGCCGCGCTGCTGGGCGACCCGCAGGTGCTGCTCTTCGACGAGCCGGTCAACGGCCTCGACCCGGAGGGCATCCTCTGGGTCCGCAATCTGATGAAGATGCTGGCGTCCGAGGGCCGTACGGTCTTCGTCTCCAGCCACCTCATGAGCGAGATGGCGCTCACCGCCGACCATCTGATCGTGATCGGCCGCGGCCAGCTGATGGCCGATATGAGCATCACGGACTTCATCTCGGCCAACTCGGCCGACTTCGCCCGGGTCCGGGTCCAGGACAACGGGTCCGAGAAGCGGGAGAAGCTCACCGCCACCCTCACGGAGGCGGGCGGCCAGGTGATGCCGGAGCCGGACGGCGCCCTGCGGATCACCGGGCTGGCACTGCCCCGGATCAGCGATCTCGCCCATGACTCCGACGTACGGCTGTGGGAGCTCTCGCCGCACCAGGCCTCGCTGGAGGAGGCGTACATGCGGATGACGCAGGGCGCCGTGGACTACCGCTCGACGGCGGACCAGAAGGCGGGACTGCAACCGCCCCCGCCGGGGATGGGATACGGCCAGCACCCCGGGTACGCCCCCCCCCCCCCCGCCGTTCCCGACGTGCCGCAGCAGGGCTGGTACGCCCCGCCGCCGCCCGGGGAGAACCCGTACGCGACAGCCCCCGCACCGGGCGGCCCGGCGCCCCAGGCCCCGGCCCAGGCCCCGGTGGCGCCGCCCGTCCCCAGCACCCCCGCCCCTGCCCCCGTCCCCACCGCTCCTGCTCCCGCCCCGGCAGCGCCCGCCGCGGCTCCGGCAGACCTGACCGCGCGCGACACCAGCGAGGACACCCGATGACAACGCCGCAGGCGCCGTTCCAGCAGCAGGCGTACCAGCAGCCGCCCGCACCGCAGCAGAACGCGGGGGCCGGCTTCTACACCTCGCCGATCCCGGTGCGCCGGGCCACCCTCGGTGACGCGATCGCCTCGGAGTGGACCAAGATCCGTTCGGTGCGCTCGACGATCTGGACGCTCGGCGTCCAGATCGTTCTGCTGCTCGCCATCGGCCTGCTCTCCGCGATCGCGGTCGACGTGTCCGACAGCGACCTGGGCTCCACCCCGGTGCTCAGCCTCGGCTTCTTCGGCGTACTGCTCGGCTCGATCTGCGTGATCACGCTCGGCGTGATGACGATCGCCTCCGAGTACGGCACCGGGATGATCCGTACGACGATGACGGCCTGCCCCAGCCCCGGCCGGGTGCTCGGTGCGAAGGCCATCGTCTTCTTCCTGCTCACCTTCGTCCTGACGACCGTGATGACCTCGGTCGTCGCGGTGCTCCAGACGGCCATCCTGGACGCCGACACCCCCAGCGGTTCGGACTGGCTGCGCAGCACGGTCGGCGTGGGCCTCTACATCGCGACGCTGGGGCTGCTCTCGCTGGCGGTCGGTGCGCTGATCCGGCACTCCGCGGGCGCGATCACGATCATGATCGGCGTGGTGCTGCTGCCGCTCGTGCTGGCGATCTTCATGTTCGCCGAGTCACTCGCGAAGCTCCAGGAGTGGCTCCTGGAGTACTCGATCCCCAACCAGCTCAGCAACTTCTACGACACCTCGGTCACCGGCTCCGGGCCGTCCGGCTGGGAACCGCTGTGGATCATTCTCGGGGTGACCGCCGTGGCCATGGGCGGCGCCTACCTGGCGATGAGCCGCCGCGACGTCTGACCGGCCGCCCCGGCGCCGCGCACCGCGGCGTTCAGTACCGAGGCGCGTTCCTGGACCGCTGCACCCGGGTGGTGCGGCGGTCCTTCGCGTTCCAGCACGCCTTGTGCCAGTGCCTGCGGTCGTCGATGCCGCCGTACTGGGGCCAGGCGACCAGGTGCGGGACGCCGGACGGGATCTCCTGGTCGCAGCCGGGGCACCGGTAGCGCTTGCCCGCCGCGCTCGCGCCGCTCACCGGGCGGACCGACCAGTCCTCGCCCTGCCACTCCTCCGCGCGCCCGCCACCCCCGTACCGGTCCCCCACCGCGCCGGCGCTATCGGTGGGACTCTCGGCGCCTCGGGGGCGGTTGCGGCGCGGGGACACGTGACACCTCACGGGGCAGGCTGGGCAGTTCCCGTCCAGCGTAGGGCCATTCGGCCGGGGCATACGTACCGCACCGCGCGCGGCCGGGCGGCGGACGGGACGGGTTACCGGAAAATCGCAACAACTTCCGGACCGACCGTGCCTTTGGCACGTGTCAGACGTTGTTGCCAGCAGGGGAGAGCCGCGTCGGCCGCAAGGAGGCAATAGGCGATGCGTGTGGGAACGTTCGTACTGGCAGCCCAGTTCCCGGGGCAGGGGCCGGGGGAAGCGCTGCATCGCGCGATCCGGTCCGCCGAGGTCGCGGAGGAGTCCGGACTCGACTCGGTCTGGCTGGCAGAACATCATTTCGTGCCGTACGGGGTCTGCCCGTCCGCGGTGACACTGGCCGCGCTGCTGCTCGGCCGCACCCGCAGAATCCGGGTGGGCACGGCCGTGAGCGTGCTCCCGGCGCAGCATCCCGTCGCGCTCGGCGAGCAGGCCGCGCTGCTCCATCTCACCAGCGGCGGCCGGTTCATCCTGGGCGTCGGCCGGGGCGGCCCCTGGATCGACCTGGAGGTGTTCGGCGGCGGCCTGGAGGCCTACGAGAGGGGCTTCCCCGAGTCCCTGGGCCTGTTGCTCGACTGGCTGCGCGAACCGCGCGTGGCGGGCCGCGGGGAGCGATACCGCTTCCCCGAAGTGGCGGTGGTCCCCCGGGCCGACGAACTGTCCGACCCGGCGAGCGGTGAGAACTCCGGCGGTCCCGAGGTGGTCGTCGCGTGCACCTCGCCGAAGAGCGTGCGGCTCGCGGCCGAGAACGGGCTGCCGATGCTGCTCGGCATGCACTGCGGGGACGCGGAGAAGGCCGAGATGGTCGGCCTCTGGCGGACCGCCGCGCTGGCCGCGGGCCGTTCGCCGCAGAGCGTGCGGGAGGCCGGGCACGTGTCGGCGGGGGTGGCCCAGATCGCGGACCGTACGGAGGACGCCACCGAGACGCTCGTGAAGGCGATGCCCGGCTGGCTGCGGCAGGGCCTGGACGCCCATGTCACGGTCGACGGCCGGCACCGGGTGATGCGCGACCCGGTCGGCTATACGGAGATGCTGTGCGCCATTCACCCGGTGGGCCCGCCCCGGCTCGCGGCCGACCGGCTCGCGGCCACGGCGGAGCGCACGGGTATCACGCGCTTCGCGCTCCTGATCGAGGGCTCGGGAGATCTGGTGGCCACGGAGGAGAACGTAGCGCGGCTGGGCACCGAGGTACTGCCGCTCCTGAAATGACCGCCGAAAACCGCCCGCCCGGTGTACCAACGGGTGCTGCCGCCCCGGACCAGTCGCACCTCCCGCGGCCCGGAGCGGCAGCAACGACGTTCAGCAGTCTCGTAGTTCGGGCGACTGGTTGAGCAACTGGCCCCTCACCGAGGTGAACTTGGCCAGCCGGTCGTCGACCGAGGCGTCCAGCGGGAACACCGCGACGCGGTGGCAGTTCTGGAATGCCAGACGCACTCCGAAGTGCCGCTGCAGCGCGCCGCGGATCGCGTCACTTGCGAGTGCGCGCAGCAACTGGCCGCGCGCCTGCTCGCTGGGCGGCGGCGTCTGGTTGTCGGCGAACTCGCCGCCGTCGACCTTCAGCTGAGCCACCAGCGAGCTGATCATCTCCCATGCGAAGGGCAGGGAGGTCCGGACGCAGTCGACGAAGTCGGCTTCGTCGACCTCGCCTCGCTCGGCCTGTTCCAACAGCGCCGGTGAGACGTCGAGCGACATGGGTTCTCCTCTCGCGACCCCGACAGAGGGCCGGGGCCTTACGGGCAGGGAAGAAGGACGGCGACGCAGCGTGCACGGACGGCGACCTCCTGCATCCACGGTAAGGGTGCAGTCCGGGCCGCACCAGGAGATTGGGAACACAACCGGCCAATAACGAAGGGGTTCAAAGACGGACAAGCCAGATTCGGTCAGGTAGGGGCGGGGATGGAGTGACGGGTGGGTGAATCGCGTCGACCACCTGTCGTCGAGTAGCGTTGCCCACCATGCGTCTCGTCATCGCCCGCTGCTCCGTGGACTACGCGGGCCGGCTCACGGCCCACCTGCCCTCCGCTCCCCGTCTGATCCTGGTGAAGGCGGACGGGAGCGTGTCGATCCACGCCGACGACAGGGCGTACAAACCGCTCAACTGGATGTCACCGCCCTGCACCCTGAAGGAGGGCGCCGGCGATACCGAGGGCGTCTGGACCGTGGTGAACAAGGCGGGCGAAAAACTGATCATCACCATGGAGGAAATCCTCCATGACTCGTCCCACGAACTGGGCGTCGATCCCGGCCTGATCAAGGACGGCGTGGAGGCCCACCTCCAGGAGCTGCTCGCTGACCGGATCGAGACCCTGGGCGAGGGCTACACCCTGATCCGCCGCGAGTACTTCACCGCCATCGGCCCGGTCGACATCCTGTGCCGCGACGCCGACGGCGGGACGGTGGCCGTCGAGCTGAAGCGACGCGGCGACATCGACGGCGTGGAACAGCTGACCCGCTACCTGGAGCTGCTCAACCGCGATCCGCACCTCGCCCCGGTGAAGGGCATCTTCGCCGCCCAGGAGATCAAGCCCCAGGCCCGCGTACTGGCAACGGACCGCGGAATCGGCTGCGTGGTCCTCGACTACAACGCGATGCGCGGCATCGAGGACGACAAACTCCGCCTGTTCTGAACCCCGGGCACCACGCCGGACGGGCGCTCATTTCAAGCCCGTCCGGCACACCGAGCCAGTCCGACACACCGAGCCCGTCCGACACACCGAGCCCGTCCGGCGATTGAGGACACATCCTCGCCCCGGAGACCGGGATCCTGCCGGACGGGCGCTCCTATCAAGCCCGTCCGGCGATTGAGGACAAGGCGCCCGCCCCGGGCTCCCGCACCCCGCCTCCGCACCCGCTCCGCTCAGACCACCGACGGGCTCCCCGACGGCGCGCCGGACCCCTGCGCACTCGCGCTCATCGCCCCCGAGGGCCCACTCGCCGAGTCCGACGAATCGGGATCACCCGGATCGTCCGTCGCGGGGTCCGTGGGCGACGGCGGCTCACTCGTCGGCGGCACAGAAGTGCTCGGGGACTCGCTCACCGGCGGCGGATCCGACTCCGGCGGCTCGGACGACTTGGACGACGTGTCGGACGGGCTCGGCCCGTCGCTCGACGGCTTTCCCGAGGAGGACGGGGTGTCCTCGGGGGCACTCGACCCCCGGGACGGACTCCCGCTCCCGGTCGGCGCGGACCCGGTGCCCGTCGGCCCCGGGGTCGACGACGTGGAGCTCGTCGCCGGGGAGGACGGAACCGTCCGGTCCGTCGGCTCCTCGGCCGGGACGTCGTTCTCGCCGTCGTCGCTCTCGCTCACCGACTGCTCGGTCGAGACAGCGGGGTCGTCCTGCGGATCGCTGTTGGACGTCAGGCCGAGCGTCACCACCGTGCCCAGCACCCCAGCCAGCAGCACCCCCGCACCCGCGGCGACCAGATTGCGGCGCGCCCCGCCCAGCACCGCGAGGCGGCCGCCCAGTCCGCTGCCGGTGCCCTTCGGAGCGGCCTGCCGGGACAGGACGGTGGCGCCCTCCCCCGCGTACGGCGCCGGCCTCGTGACCGGTATGACGGACGTCGTGGCACCGGACGGCGTCGCCTCGAAGCGGCTCGCCGGCATCTCCTCGTCCACCGGGACCTGCCCGGCCGCCGCAGCGCCGAAGAGGTCCTGGACCAGGGCGAGCGCCCGGCGCCCGGCGACGGCCCCCGGCTTGTCGGCGAGCGCCCCGCGCATGCTGATGGAGGTCTCCAGCTCGGCCCTGGCCCGGTCCGGGTGGCCGGCGCAGAGCGCGAGTACGCCCAACTCGTGGTGGAAGTAAGCCTCTTCGGCCACCTCTCCGGCGATCCGGGCCGCCTCCTGGCCGATCCGCAGGGACTTCTCCCAGGCGCTCCAGTGCAGCCCTGCCGCGAAGGCGGGCGAGGCGCTGCGGGCCAGGAGTACGGCGACGCTGGTCTGCCCGGCCCCGTCCCCCGGCACCAGCTGGGTCATCGCCGCGACGATCGCGTCGGCCTCGGCAACCGTTCGGGCGGGGGTCACCGAGGGGTGACCGGCCCACCAGGCGTAGTGCTGGGCCGCCGTACGGGCCCGACTCGTGGCGTCGTCCCCGTATCCGGCGGCCGCCAGCTGGGCGAGCACCCCGGCGGCCAGCCGGTAGCGGGACCCGGCCGGGGAGAGCAGCCCGCAGCCCGCCAGCTCCCCGAGCGCGGCATCGGCGTGGGTGTCCCCCACGAGCGCGGGCAGATGCGCCTGGTGCGGTACCTCGCCGCCCAGCGCGACCGCGAAGCGCAGGGTGTCGCGCGCGGCGCCGCTCAGTTGGGAGGCGAGCAGCGCGGCGGGCGCGGCGCCCTCCCCGAGGCTGGGCAGCGGCAGGCCGAGGGGTTCGGGCTGCAGCGGCTCCACCGCGGGCCGGCTGTCGAGGTAGCCGTACTCGTCGTACCCGGTGGGGTCGGCGCGCAGCAGGTCGCGCTGGCGCAGCAGGGCGCCCGCCTGGACGAAGCGCAGCGGGAGGCCCTCCGACTCGAACCAGAGGTCGCCGGCCCAGTTGGCCTCCTCGTCGGTGAGCGGGCGTTCGACCACCCGCTCCATCAGGACGACCGAGGCGTCGCGGTCGAGCCCGGTGAGGAAGACCTCTTCGAGGTGGGAGTCGGCGTCCGGTGCGGCGACGTCGGGCGTCGCGGCGAGCAGGAAGGCGCATTCGGGCGTCGCGTCGAACAGTTCGTCCAGCGCGGCGCCGCCGAACTCCAGGTCGTCCAGGATGACGACGGCTCCGGTGGTGCGCAGCTTCTCCAGCAGCAGCGCCCGGTCCGGGCGGTGCAGCGGTGCGTCGTGGACGGCGTCGAAGAGCCCGTACAGCAGGTCGGTGACGGTCCGCTTGTGGCCGCTGAGCCGGACGACGCCGTCCGGTGCGAGTTGCGCGCAGTCCGCGGCGACCGCTTCGAGGAGTGCGGTTCGGCCGGATCCGGCCGGTCCGGTGAGCCGTACCGAGCGTCCGCGGGCCAGCAGGCGCACCAGCCGCTCGCGTTCGTCCGCGCGCTCCAGGAGGGGCAGCTGGAGGACGGGGGGACCGGGCGGCACGGGGGGTGCGGCGGCGCGTTCGCGGTCTGCGCGCTCCGCGGGGGTGCGCCGGACCGGTTCCGCGGGGTGCTCGCCCGGCCGGACCGGTTCGACCTCGCTGCCGTCGACCGGGTTGACCGTGAGCAGGAGGCTGCCCGATATGAGCTGGACGACGCGCGCCTGCTGCGGTGTTTGCTGACCGAAATCGGGGGTCAGCGGATCGCGGGAGGGACGCCGACGGCCGGCGTCCTGCGCGGCGCCGTTACTGTCGTGGCCGAACTCTTCCGGCCCCCGGTGTGTCGGGTCCATTGCCAAAGCCCCCAAGACGCGTCGAGCACGGTTGTCCCTCCCGGCCTCGCACGTCCAGCTGTTGTTCCGGTCCGGTGTCAGCCAGGTGGGTCCGTCAATCGGCAGACGGCCGAACCCTAAACCTTCGCACAGTATCTACGAACATCCGGGGTGCCGTGGCGCCCGACAGATCACGGTCTCGTGAGGATTGCGCGGGATGGGCCGCGGGGCGCGGACGGGTGTCCGCCACCGCCGGGCACCTCAGACACGGGGCAGGGACTCCGCCGCGATTCCGCCCTCGATGGCCAGGATGCGGTGCAGTCTGGTGGCCACCAGAAGTCGTTGCATCTGCGGCGGCACCCCGCGGAGCACCAGCCGCCGGCCGGCCCGCCCGGCCCGTCTGTGCGCGCCCATGATGACACCGAGTCCGGTGGCATCCCATGAATCCAGCTCGGTCAGGTCCAGCACCAGATCGCCGACTCCGTCGTCGAGGGCCGAGTGCAGGACCGTACGGGCGTCCGCCGCGCTTCGGACGTCGAGGCGGCCCCCGACGACCAGCTCGGCGTGGTCGCCCCTGATGTGCATATGCGCTCCCCTGGAATGCTCCGTAGCAAGGTCCGTCTGTCTGAAACTGCCTCTGCCCCAACTGACTGCGACAGAGACAGGGAAGTTGCCGTCTGTAAGCGAACCGATACCGAATTCACTCCGTGGAGTGACTCGGGCCCGCCGCGGATCCCCCTGTGGATCCACTGGTTCCGGGGGCGACCCCCCGGGCCTCCGGGCCTGATTGACGGCAGATCAGGCGCCGGAGGACCAGAAACGATCAGTAGGTGTAAAAACCCTGCCCGCTCTTGCGGCCGATGTCACCTGCATCGACCATCCGGCGCATCAGCTCCGGAGCGGCGAACTTCTCGTCCTGGGACTCGGTGTAGATGTTGCCGGTAGCGTGCAGCAGGATGTCGACGCCGGTCAGGTCCGCGGTGGCGAGCGGGCCCATGGCGTGGCCGAAACCGAGCTTGCAGGCGATATCGATGTCCTCGGCAGAGGCGACGCCCGACTCGTACAGCTTGGCGGCCTCGACGACCAGTGCCGAGATCAGCCGGGTGGTAACGAATCCGGCCACGTCGCGGTTGACCACGATGCAGGTCTTGCCGACCGACTCGGCGAACTCGCGTGCGGTGGCCAGGGTTTCGTCGCTCGTCTTGTAGCCGCGTACCAGCTCGCAGAGCTGCATCATCGGGACCGGCGAGAAGAAGTGCACACCGACGACGCGCTCCGGGCGCTCGGTCACGGCCGCGATCTTGGTGATCGGGATGGCGGAGGTGTTGGAGGCGAGCACGGCGTCGTCGCGGACGATCTTGTCGAGGGCCCGGAAGATCTCGTGCTTCACCTCCAGCTTCTCGAAGACGGCCTCGACGACGACGTCCGCGTCCGCGACCGCGTCGAGATCGGTGGTCGTCGTGATGCGGCCGAGCGCGGCCTCGGCGTCGGCCGCCGCGAGCTTGCCCTTGGAGACGAACTTGTCGTAGGAAGCCCTGATGCCGTCACGGCCCCGGTTCAGAGCCGCGTCGGTGACATCGCGCAGCACGACATTCCAGCCCGCCTGGGCGGAGACCTGCGCGATGCCGGACCCCATGAGTCCGGCTCCGATAACGGCGAGCTTCCTGGCCACGTCGGCACCCCTGCTTTCCATCCGGTTCCTGTTCCATGCTCTCCGGCGGAGGTTAGTCCCCGTGAGGGGCGCTGGGGCGGCGAAGAGATGCGCGTCACGTCTCAAATGACGGACATCACACCGCGATGCGTCATTCGGCGGCGCGCCGGGCGTAGTTGAGCACCTTTTCGCCCAGCAGGTCCTCGATGTCGTCGAGCAGGACGAGGGCATCCCTGGACACCTCGGCGGCCCTGCGGCCCGCGACCATCTCGCGTCCGATGTACCCCATGAGCGTGCCGTGCACCCAGGAGAGCTGACCGGCCACCAGAACCGGGACCGGGTCCCCGGGCTCCGCGCCCGACTCCTCCAGGAGCGTCGCCTCCAGACGCAGGAGAGCCTCCTGCTGTACGTGCCAGAGGCGCGCCTTGAGGCCGTCGGCGCCCTCGATGACCCGCATGAAGCTCTCGTACCCCTCCATCAGGCCGACGGTGGGCGACACGCTCTCCACCTGGATGCGCAGTTCGCGCAGGACGGCATCGGCGGCGGACTCGCCCCCGTCCCGGCCCCGGACGTACCGCGAGAGCCGGTCGACGATGCCGCTGCTGCGGTCCAGGAAGAGGTCCTCCTTGGTCGGGAAGTAGTTGTAGACCGTGTTCACCGAGACGTCGGCGGCTTGGGCGACCTCCGCGATGGTGACCGCGTCGAAGCCCCGTTCGAGGAAGAGACCGGTGGCCACGTCCGAGAGGTGCTGCCTGGTCTGGCGCTTCTTGCGCTCCCTGAGTCCCTCAGCCATGCCCCCACCCTAGATCCTTCCTGGGGCTCATGAATATTTGGTGTCATTGCAATTTTTCACTGACTCTGTTTTTGTGGTCGCTATGCCAATCATCAGCACGGCCGGGCTCGCCCGGACCTTCGACACCAAGGCCGGTCCGGTCCAGGCCGTACGCTCCGTCGATCTGACGGTCGCGGCCGGCGAGATCATCGGGATGCTCGGCCCCAACGGAGCGGGCAAGACCACCACCCTGCGCATGCTCACCACGCTGCTCGCCCCCACCGGCGGCGCCGCCACCGTCGCCGGCCACGACCTCGTCGCGGACCCGGCGGGCGTGCGGGAGAACTGCGGGTACGTCGCCCAGTCCGGCGGGGTGGACCCGCACATCACGGTGCGGGAGGAGCTGGTCACCCAGGGCCGGATGTACCGGCTCGGCAAGGCCGCGGCGGTCGCCCGCACCGCGGAGCTGGCCGGGGAGCTGGGCCTGTCGGAGCTGCTCGACCGGAGGACGGCCTCGCTCTCCGGGGGCCAGCGCCGACGGCTCGACATCGCGATGGGACTCACCCACCGCCCGCCGCTGCTCTTCCTCGACGAGCCGACCACCGGCCTCGACCCGGGCAGCCGCGCCGATCTGTGGAACCTGGTGCGGCGGCTGCGCGACGAGTACGGCACCACCGTCGTGCTCACCACCCACTACCTCGACGAGGCGGACGCCCTCGCCGACCGGCTGGTCGTGATCGACGGCGGCCTGGTGGTGGCGCAGGGCACGCCGACCGCGCTGAAGACCCGCCACACGGGCTCCCCCGCCGCCTCGCTCCAGGAGGCCTTCCTCGCGATCACCGGCCGCGCCCCCGCCGCCGACACCGCTCCCGTCGCCGTTTAGGAACCGAACCCGATGCTTCTCCACGACACCGCGCTGATCTTCGGGCGGTACGCCCGGCAGACCCTGCGCTCGAAGTTCCAGATCCTCTTCGGCATCCTCATGCCGCTGCTGTACCTGCTCCTCTTCGGCCCACTGCTCACCGGCCTGCCGCTCGGCAGATCCGGTGACTCCTGGCAGATTCTGGTCCCCGGCCTGCTGCTCCAGCTCGGCCTGTTCGGCGCCTCGTTCTGCGGGTTCGCCATCATCATCGACAAATCGACCGGGGTGGTGGAGCGGATGCGGGTGACGCCGGTCAGCCGGCCGGCGCTGCTGCTGGGGCGAGTGCTGCGGGACACCCTGCTGTTCCTGTTCCAGGCGGTGCTGCTGGTCCTGGCAGCCCTGCTCATGGGTCTGCGGGCACCGCTGCCCGGAGTGCTGATCGGCTTCGCGTTCGTCGGTCTGCTGACGGTCTCGCTGGCCTCGCTCTCGTACGCCCTGGCCATGAAGGTGAACACGCCGCAGGAGTTCGGCCCGGTGATCAACTCGCTCACCATGCCGGCCATGCTGCTCTCCGGCCTGATGCTGCCGATGACCCTGGGGCCGGCGTGGCTGGACGTGCTCTCCCACTTCACGCCGTTCCGCTATCTCGTGGACGCGGTACGGGACGCGTACATCGGCTCGTACGCCACCGCGCACATGCTGTACGGGGTGCTGGTCGCCCTCGGACTGGCGGCGCTCGCCGTGACGGTGGGCACACGGGTCTTCCGGAGGGCCGGGGCGTAACCAGGGCCTGTGAAGGGTTGTCCCGCGGCACCACGGGACAACCCCACACAGGCCCTAGGCTGACCGCATGGTCAATCTGACGCGCATCTACACCCGCACCGGCGACCAGGGCACCACCGCCCTCGGCGACATGAGCCGGACCGCCAAGACCGATCTGCGGATCTCCGCGTACGCCGACACCAACGAGGCCAACGCGGTCATCGGTACGGCGATCGCGCTCGGTCAGCTGAGCGACGACGTCGTGAAGGTCCTCGTCCGCGTGCAGAACGACCTGTTCGACGTGGGCGCCGACCTGTCGACGCCCGTCGTCGAGGCACCCGAGTACCCGCCGCTGCGCGTCGAGCAGTTCTACATCGACAAGCTGGAGGCGGACTGCGACCACTTCCTGGAGCAGGTAGAGAAGCTCCGCAGCTTCATCCTGCCGGGCGGCACACCGGGCGCGGCCCTGCTGCACCAGGCGTGCACGGTGGTCCGGCGCGCCGAGCGCTCCACCTGGGCGGCGTTCGAGGTACACGGCGAGGTGATGAACGCCCTGACGGCGACGTATCTCAACCGACTCTCCGACCTGCTGTTCATCCTCGCCCGGGTGGCGAACAAGGAGCTCGGCGACGTGCTGTGGGTGCCGGGCGGCGAACGGTAGGACCAAGCCCGCCCGGCACCACCGAGCCCGTCCGGCGATTGACGACACCTCACCCGGGCGGGCCCAGCGCTCGCTTCGTGTCCCGCTCCCGCTCGGGGCTCCGCTTCGGGAACACCGTGTAGCTCGCCGCGATCACCAGGTTGATCCCGATCACGAACAGCATCGTCTGCTGCCAGGACCGCAGCGACGTCACGTCCCCGTCCCCTCGCACGTACCAGACCGCCCCCTGGAGCAGCGCCAGCGCCGTCACGGCGGCGAGCGTCCAGCGCCCGGCCACCCCCCATTCGTGCACCGCCCGCGCCATCCCGTACTTCGGCGGCTTCACCGGGGGCGGTCCGCCGGCGAAGCGGTGGGCGACCCGGGCGTCGACCCAGCGGATCGTGGAGTGGCCCAGGCCCACCGTGAAGCCGATGTAGACGGCGGCGAGCCCGTGCTTCCAGTCCGGAACGGCACCGTTCTTCAGGTCGACGGCCGTCACCACCAGCAGGATCACCTCCAGCAGCGGCTCGCACAGCAGCACCACGCCACCGAGCCGCGGCTTCTTCGCCACGTACCGCAGCGTGAGCCCCCCGGCCAGCAGCACCCAGAAGGCGATCTCGCAGAGAACGATCAGTGTGACGATCACGGTCCTGCTCCTTTCTCTCCCCTCCAGCGTCCCCGCTCCGGCACTCCCGGTCGTCGCCCGGAGTGACGAACCGCCGCTGCATACTTCGATGTACTCGCGGCTCACTCCCGGTACGGACGCCCGCCGACGGCCCGCCGTGTTGGATGGGAGGGTGCTCATCCATCCCCGCCCCCACCGCGACGACGTCCTCATCGCGGTCACCGGCCTGCTCGGCGGTGTGGTGCTGTGGCTGCTCGGCCTGCGCATGCAGACCGGCCGGCCCCTCGACGCGCCCGGGATCGAACTGGTCCCGCTCACAGTGATGTCGTCGCTGGCGCTGCTGCGCCGGAGCGCGCCGCAGACCGCCTTGGTCATCGGCTCCCTGGCGCTGGTCATGGACCAGTTAACGGTCGGGAACCTGGCGACCGTGCTGCTGTACACCGACGTGATGTACGCCGCCGTGCTGTACGGCACCCCGGCGGCCGCCCGGCGCATCCCGGTGACCACCCTCCTGATCACGGTCACCGTCACGGTCGGCTTCCTGGCCTGGTTCCGCACGGCCGAGGCGCTGCTCATCGGCATCGTCACCGGACTGGTCTCGTTCGTGCCCGCCCTCACCGGGGTGAGTGTGCGCAACCACCGCGAAGCCGCCGAGACCGAGCGGCTGCGCGCCGACCAGACGGCTCTGCTGGCCGAGATGGACCGGGCGCAGGCGGTGACCGCCGAGCGGACCCGGATGGCGCGCGAACTGCACGACATGGTGGCCAACCACCTCTCCGCGATCGCGATCCATTCCACCGCCGCGCTCTCCATCGACGATGAGGAGACGTCCCGGAACGCCCTGGGCGTCATCCGGGAGAACAGCGTCGACGGTCTGGCCGAAATGCGCCGCCTGATCGGGCTGCTGCGCACAGGCGCGGCGGATCCAGGCCCCAGCGCCTCGCCCACGCTCGGCTCGCTGGACGCCCTGATCGAGCAGCACCGTACGAACGCCGCCTCCAGCGGGCTGACGTGCGTGCTGGAGGACTTGCGCACCGGAACCGGTCCGCTGCCGGCGCCGGTCGAGCTGGCCGCGTACCGCATCGTGCAGGAGTCCCTGACGAACGCGCTCAAGCACGCCGGGCCAGGGCCGGTCACGGTCCGGCTGGGCCGGCACGAGCGGCGGCTGACGGTGGAGGTCACCAGCGTCCTCGGGAGCAGGCCCGGTCCGCGCGCGCCCGGCTCCGGGGCCGGGCTGACCGGGATGCGGGAGCGGGTGGCGCTGCTCGGCGGGGAGTTCGAGGCGGGTCCGGTATCCACCGGGAGCGGAACGAAGACCTGGCGTGTACGGGCCGAACTGCCCGTCGGGGAAGGAAGCGTGAGGGCATGAGCATCCGGGTTCTGGTGGCCGAGGACCAGTCGGCGGTGCGTGCGGGTCTGGTGCTCATCCTGGGCAGCGCACCGGACATCGAGGTCGTCGGGGAGGCCGGCGACGGGGAGGCGGCGGTGCGTCTGGCCCGCGGGCTGCGTCCCGATCTGGTGCTGATGGACGTGTCGATGCCCAGGCTGGACGGGGTCTCCGCGACGCGGCAGGTGGTCTCGGAGGGGCTGGCGGATGTGCTGGTGCTGACGACCTTCGATCTGGACGAGTACGTCTTCGGCGCGCTGCGGGCCGGGGCGTCGGGTTTCCTGCTGAAGGACACCGAGGCGCGCGGCCTGCTCGAAGCGATCCGCACGGTGGCGCGCGGCGAGGGCCTGATCGCCCCGGCGGTGACGCGCCGGCTGATCGCGGAGTTCGCCGGTGCCACCACAGCGCCGCCGGACACCGCCGACCTGGCGGTGCTGGACTCCCTCACCCGGCGCGAGCGCGAGGTGCTGGGCTGCCTCGGTGAGGGGCTGTCGAACGCCGAGGTCGCGGTGCGGCTCTCGATGGCGGAGGCGACGGTGAAAACGCACGTCAGCAGGGTGCTGGGGAAGCTGGGACTCCGCAGCCGGGCCCAGGCGGCGGTACTGGCACAGGAGTTGGGCATCTGAGGTTTACTCCGAGCGGACTCCGATCTTTGGTCTGGACCTCTTGACGATTGGTCCAGACCTTCCTAATCTCACCGAACACACTGCGGTGAGTACGCCAAGACAAGGCGCACTCAGGGCGGCGCAGGGTTTGCAGTCGACGGACCATCCACGTTTGTCCGGACCTCACCCCAGGAGCACCGTTGAGCACTGAGACCCCCCGCCGGACCCGATTCAGACTCGGGGCCGGGAAAGCCACCAGATCAAGAGCCGTCGCGGGCCTCACCGCACTGCTCCTCCCGCTCGCCGCGATGGTCGGCATGGCCTCCCCGGCCCAGGCAGCCACCTCGGCGACCGCCACCTATGTGAAGAAGTCCGACTGGGGCAGCGGCTTCGAGGGCCAGTGGACGGTGAAGAACACCGGCACCACCGCCCTCAGCTCCTGGTCCATCGAGTGGGACTTCCCGGCCGGCACCGGTGTCGGTTCCGCCTGGGACGCCACCGTCACCAGCTCCGGAAACCACTGGACCGCCAAGAACCTCGGCTGGAACGGCACGGTCGCACCGGGCGCCAGCGTCTCCTTCGGCTTCAACGGCACCGGCTCCGGTTCCGGAGCCGCCACCAACTGCAAGCTGAACGGCGCCTCCTGCGACGGCGGCAGCGTTCCCGGTGACAACGCCCCCTCCGCGCCCGGCACCCCCACCGCGAGCGGCGTCACCAACACCTCCGCGAAGCTGAGCTGGAGCGCGGCCACCGACGACCACGGCATCAAGAACTACGACGTCCTGCGGGACGGCGCGGTCGTCGCCACGGTCACCGGTACCACGTACACCAACACCGGTCTCACCGCCGGCACCGACTACTCGTACACCGTGCGGGCCCGCGACACCGCCGACCAGACCGGTCCGGCCAGCGGCGCGGTCAAGGTACACACCACCGGGGGCGGCGGCACCGACCCCGGCGACCCGGGCACCGGCGACAAGGTCAACCTCGGATACTTCGCCGAATGGGGCGTCTACGGCCGCAACTACCACGTGAAGAACCTGGACACCTCCGGTTCGGCCGCGAAGATCACCCACATCAACTACGCCTTCGGCAACGTGACCGGCGGCAAGTGCACGATCGGTGACTCGTACGCCGACTACGACAAGGCCTACACCGCCGACCAGTCGGTCGACGGCGTCGCGGACACCTGGGACCAGCCGCTGCGCGGCAGCTTCAACCAGCTGCGCAAGCTCAAGGCCAAGTACCCGAACATCAAGATCCTCTGGTCGTTCGGCGGCTGGACCTGGTCCGGCGGCTTCGGCCAGGCCGCGCAGAACCCCGCCGCGTTCGCCCAGTCCTGCTACGACCTGGTGGAGGACCCCCGCTGGGCAGATGTCTTCGACGGCATCGACATCGACTGGGAGTACCCCAACGCCTGCGGTCTGACCTGTGACACCAGCGGCCCGGCCGCGCTGAAGTCGCTCACGTCCGCGCTGCGCACCAAGTTCGGCAGCAACAACCTGGTGACCGCGGCCATCACGGCCGACGGCTCCGACGGCGGCAAGATCGACGTCGCCGACTACGCGGGCGCCGCCCAGTCGCTGAACTGGTACAACGTGATGACCTACGATTTCTTCGGCGCCTGGGACGCGAAGGGTCCGACGGCTCCGCACTCGCCGCTCACCCCGTACACCGGCATCCCGAAGGCCGGCTTCAGCTCCTCCGAGGCCATCGCCAAGCTGAAGGCCCAGGGCGTCCCCGCCTCGAAGCTGCTGCTCGGCATCGGCTTCTACGGCCGAGGCTGGACCGGTGTCACCCAGGACGCGCCCGGCGGCACCGCCACCGGCGCCGCCCCGGGAACGTATGAGGCGGGCATCGAGGACTACAAGGTCCTCAAGAACAGCTGCCCCGCCACCGGCACCATCGCCGGTACCGCCTACGCGCACTGCGGCACCAACTGGTGGAGCTACGACACCCCGGCCACCATCTCGTCCAAGATGACCTGGGCGAAGAACCAGGGCCTGGGAGGCGCGTTCTTCTGGGAGTTCAGCGGGGACACCAGCAACGGTGAACTCGTGAGCGCGATGAACAGCGGCCTCAAGTAGTCACCGCCGCACCACATCCCGCTTGACCCCGAAAAGCACCGGGGAGACAGGTCCGCCCCCTGTCTCCCCGGTTTTCGTATGCGCGGCCCTACGCCACATTGACTCTCTGGCCGGGCGGCGCCGCTTCCAGCCAGGCGAGGAAACCGGTCAGCGCGTCCTCGCTCATCGCCAGCTCCAGGCGGGTCTCACGGTGGAGACAGCCGAGCACGATGGCGTCGGAGAGAAGCGCGAGCTCCTCCTCGCCCTCCGGCATCCGGCGGGCGACGACCTCGATCGCGGAACGCTCCAGCACCCGGCGCGGACGCGGGGAGTAGCTGAAGACCCGGAACCAGTTCACCTTGTCGCCGCTGTACCGGGCGACGCCGTACACCCAGCCCTTGCCGGAGAGATCGGGCTCCACCGGCACATTCCAGCGCAGGCTGCAGTCGAAGGTCCCGCCGGAGCGCTGAATCAGCCGCCGGCGCAGACCGAAGACGAAGAGACCAACCGCGACCAGTGCGACGACCAGCCCGCCCACCCACAGCGCGAGGAACATCTTCACCGACCTCCTCGCGTCATCGAGTAAACGGATACCGCCCGAACTTCACCTGCACCTGCATCGCCTCAGCCGCGACACGGTCTGGAGAGGTCTCCAGCTCGGGCCGCGGCTGAGGGTAAAGACGTTTCGCGGGGTGGCTAGTGCACCGCCACCGCACGCAGTCGCACATCGGCACGACGCTCGGCGGCGCCGTCCGTGTCCGACTTCGCACGCTCCAGCGCACGCTCCGCGCGCTGGACATCGATCTCGTCCGCCAGCTCGGCGATCTCCGCCAGCAGCGAGAGCTTGTTGTCCGCGAACGAGATGAAACCGCCGTGCACCGCGGCGATGACGGTGGAGCCATCGCTCGTACGGATCGTCACCGGGCCCGATTCCAGCACACCCAGAAGCGGCTGGTGACCGGGCATGACGCCGATGTCGCCGGACGTGGTGCGCGCGACGACCAGGGTGGCCTCGCCGGACCAGACACTACGGTCCGCCGCGACCAGCTCGACGTGCAGCTCAGCAGCCAAGGGTGGCTCCTCGGGTCACCACCCGGCGGTCATGCCGGGTGTTGGGTCAATTCTACGGGGCGTGGTGAGGGGGACGGGACGCACCCGCCCCCCTCGGTGAGCCGGAGGCTCAGGAGACGCCGAGCTCCTTGGCGTTGGCCTTGAGGTCCTCAATGCCACCGCACATGAAGAACGCCTGCTCGGGGAAGTGGTCGTACTCACCGTCGGCGATCGAGTTGAACGCGGCGATCGACTCGTCGAGCGGAACGTCCGAACCGTCCACGCCGGTGAACTGCTTGGCGACGTGGGTGTTCTGCGACAGGAAGCGCTCGATGCGACGGGCGCGGAAGACGGTGAGCTTGTCCTCCTCGCCGAGCTCGTCCATTCCGAGAATGGCGATGATGTCCTGGAGGTCCTTGTACTTCTGAAGGATTCCCTTGACCCGCATGGCGGTGTCGTAGTGGTCCTTCGCGATGTAGCGCGGGTCCAGGATCCGGGACGTGGAGTCCAGCGGGTCCACGGCCGGGTAGATGCCCTTCTCGGAGATCGGACGGGAGAGGACCGTCGTCGCATCGAGGTGGGCGAAGGTGGTGGCCGGAGCCGGGTCGGTCAGGTCGTCCGCGGGGACGTAGATCGCCTGCATCGAGGTGATCGAGTGACCACGGGTCGACGTGATGCGCTCCTGGAGGAGACCCATCTCGTCGGCCAGGTTCGGCTGGTAACCCACCGCGGACGGCATACGGCCGAGCAGGGTGGACACCTCGGAGCCGGCCTGGGTGTACCGGAAGATGTTGTCGATGAAGAAGAGCACGTCCTGCTTCATCACATCGCGGAAGTACTCCGCCATGGTCAGACCGGCCAGCGCGACCCGCAGACGGGTGCCCGGGGGCTCGTCCATCTGACCGAAGACGAGCGCCGTCTTGTCGATGACGCCGGACTCGGCCATCTCCTCGATGAGGTCGTTGCCCTCACGGGTACGCTCACCGACGCCCGCGAACACCGACACACCGTCGTGGTTGTTGGCGACGCGGTAGATCATTTCCTGGATCAGCACGGTCTTGCCGACACCGGCACCACCGAACAGACCGATCTTTCCACCCTTGACGTACGGGGTGAGCAGGTCGATGACCTTGACGCCGGTCTCGAACATCTCGGTCTTCGACTCGAGCTGGTCGAAGCTGGGCGCCTTGCGGTGGATCGGCCAGCGCTCGGTGACCTCGGCCTCGGCCTCGGGCTTGTTCAGGATCTCACCAAGGGTGTTGAACACCTTGCCCTTGGTCATCTCGCCGACCGGCACCGTGATGCCGCCGCCCGTGTTGGTCACCGGGGCCTGGCGGACCAGACCGTCGGTGGGCTGCATCGAGATGGCGCGGATCACGCCGTCGCCGAGGTGCTGGGCGACCTCAAGCGTCAGGACCTTGATCTTGCCGTCCTCGGCCGGGTCGGCCACCTCGACGGTCAGCGCGTTGTAGATCTCCGGCATCGCGTCGACGGGGAACTCCACGTCGACGACCGGGCCGATGACCCGGGCGACGCGGCCCGTGGCAACGGCCGTCTCAACTGTGGTCGTCATTACTTGTCACTCCCCGCGGTCGCGTCGGCCAGCGCACTGGCACCACCGACGATCTCGCTGATTTCCTGGGTGATTTCGGCCTGGCGGGCCGCGTTGGCAAGCCGGGAGAGGCTCTTGACGAGCTCCCCGGCGTTGTCGGTGGCCGACTTCATCGCGCGGCGGCGGGCAGCGTGCTCGGAAGCAGCGGCCTGCAGCAGCGCGTTGTAGATCCGGCTCTCGACGTACCGCGGAAGCAGGGCGTCCAGGACGTCCTCCGCCGACGGCTCGAAGTCGAACAGCGGCAGGATCTCTCCCTTGCCGTCCTCGTCCTTCGTGAGGTCGAGGCTGAGCGGCAGCATCCGGTTGTCCACCGGGTTCTGCGTCATCATCGAGACGAACTCGGTGAAGACGATGTGCAGCTCGTCCACGCCGCCCTCGGCGGTCTCCTGGGTGACCGCCTCGATCATCGGGGCGGCGGCCCGCTTCGCATCCGCGTACGTCGGGCTGTCGGTGAAGCCCGTCCACGACTCCGCGATCTTGCGCTCGCGGAAGTTGTAGTAGGCGACACCCTTGCGGCCGATCACATACGTGACGACCTCCTTGCCCTCACCGCGCAGCCGCTCGGTCAGCTTCTCCGCGGCCTTGATGGCGTTGGAGGAGTAACCGCCGGCCAGACCGCGGTCGCTCGTGACGAGCAGGATCGCGGCCCGTGCCGGAGTCTCGGCCTCGGTGGTCAGCGGGTGCTTGGTGGTCGAACCGGTGGCCACAGCGGTGACCGCACGGTTCAGCTCGGTGGCATACGGCATCGAGGCCGCCACCTTGCGCTGCGCCTTGACGATGCGCGAGGCGGCGATCATCTCCATCGCCTTGGTGATCTTCTTCGTGGCGGTGACGGAGCGGATGCGGCGCTTGTAAACGCGAAGCTGAGCGCCCATCTGTCAGCCCTCGCCCAGAAGCTTGCCGTCCGAGGTCTCGAACTGCTGCTTGAAGGCGGCGATCGCGTCGGCGATCGACTGCAGCGTGTCGTCGGACATCTTGCCGCCCTCGACGATGCTGGTGAGGAGCTCCTTGCGCTCGCGGCGCAGGTACTCCAGCAGCTCGCTCTCGAAGCGACGGATGTCCTCGACCGGGACGTCGTCCATCTTGCCCGTGGTGCCGGCCCAGACCGAGACGACCTGCTCCTCGACCGGGATCGGGGCGTACTGCGGCTGCTTCAGCAGCTCGACCATGCGCTTGCCGCGCTCCAGCGAGGCCTTCGAGGCCGCGTCCAGGTCGGAACCGAAGGCGGCGAACGCCTCCAGCTCGCGGTACTGGGCGAGGTCCACGCGAAGCCGGCCGGAAACCTGCTTCATGGCCTTGTGCTGGGCGGAGCCACCGACGCGCGAGACCGAGATACCGACGTTCAGAGCCGGACGCTGGCCGGCGTTGAACAGGTCGGACTCCAGGAAGCACTGGCCGTCGGTGATGGAGATGACGTTGGTCGGAATGAACGCCGACACGTCGTTCGCCTTCGTCTCGACGATCGGGAGACCCGTCATCGAACCGGCACCCATGTCGTCGGAGAGCTTGGCGCAGCGCTCCAGCAGACGCGAGTGGAGGTAGAAGACGTCGCCCGGGTAGGCCTCACGGCCCGGCGGACGGCGCAGCAGAAGCGACACGGCGCGGTAGGCGTCGGCCTGCTTCGAGAGGTCGTCGAAGATGATCAGGACGTGCTTGCCGGCGTACATCCAGTGCTGGCCGATGGCCGAACCGGTGTACGGCGCCAGGTACTTGAAGCCGGCGGGGTCGGACGCCGGGGCGGCGACGATGGTCGTGTACTCCAGCGCACCGGCCTCTTCGAGCGCACCGCGCACGGAGGCGATGGTGGAGCCCTTCTGACCGATGGCGACGTAGATGCAGCGCACCTGCTTGTTCACGTCGCCCGAGCGCCAGTTGTCGCGCTGGTTGATGATCGTGTCGACGGCCAGCGCGGTCTTACCCGTCTGACGGTCACCGATGATCAGCTGACGCTGGCCGCGGCCGATCGGCACCATGGCGTCGACGGCCTTGTAGCCGGTCTGCATCGGCTCGTGCACCGACTTACGGACCATGACGCCAGGGGCCTGCAGCTCAAGCGCGCGCCGACCGTCGGTCGCGATCTCGCCGAGTCCGTCGATCGGGTTGCCGAGCGGGTCGACGACGCGGCCGAGGTAGCCCTCGCCGACGCCGACGGAGAGCACCTCACCGGTGCGCTGCACCGGCTGGCCCTCCTCGATCCCGCTGAACTCGCCGAGGACGATCGCACCGATCTCGCGCTCCTCGAGGTTGAGGGCGAGACCAAGGGTGCCGTCCTCGAACTTCAGCAGCTCGTTCGCCATGGCGGAGGGCAGGCCCTCCACCTTCGCGATGCCGTCGCCGGCAACGCTGACCGTACCGACCTCCTCGCGCGAGGCCGCGTCCGGCTTGTACGACTGGACAAAGTTCTCCAGCGCATCCCGGATCTCCTCCGGCCGGATCGTGAGCTCCGCCATCTGGGTTCCCTGCTCTCCTTGTTGGGCCCGAAGTTTCTTAAGGGGGTCTGGGGGCCGACCCCCAGGAATCTTCTGCAATTTCTGCACGGCCCAACCGGGCCGCTGGTCTTGCTCTGTCTCTGTTACTGCGCCGGGCTGGGTCAGCCGGCCATCCGCCGCGTCGCCTCGTCGAGACGCTCGGCGATGGTGCCGTTGACAACCTCGTCACCGACTCGCACCGTGACTCCGCCGAGGACCTCGGGGTCCACGTCGAGGTTCAGGTGCATCGGCCGGCCGTAGATCTTCGCCAGGGCCGCGCCGAGGCGCTGCTTCTGCCGATCGCTCAGCGGCACTGCCGAGGTGACGATCGCGACCATGCGGTCACGCCGCTCCGCGGCGAGCTTGGACAGGGAGTCGAGTCCCTCTTCCAGGCTACGTCCCCGGGGCTGGGTGACAAGCCGCACGATGAGGCGCTCGGTCGTGGGCCGCGCCTTTCCGCCGAGCAGGCTGCGCAGCAGCTCGCCCTTGGCGGCGGTGGTCGCGGTCCGGCTGGTGAGCGCGGCGCGCAGCGCCGGGTCGGAGGCGACGATCCGGCCGAACCGGAACAGCTCGTCCTCGACGTCGTCGAGGTCTCCGTCGCGCTGGGCGGCGGTGAGGTCTGCGGTGTTCGCCAGTTCCTCGACCGCGTCGACCAGGTCGCGCGACTGCGACCAGCGCGAGCGGACCATGCCGGAGACCAGGTCGACGGCTTCGCCGCCCACCTGGCCGCGCAGCAGGCGCCCGGCCAGCTCGGCCCGTGCCTCGCCGGCCTGGGCCGGGTCGGTCAGGACCCGGCGCAGCGACACCTCGCGGTGCAGCAGCGCCGTGACGCTGGCCAGGTCCTCGGCGAGCTTCCCCGCGTCGACCGACGTGCTGTCGGTCAGTGCGTCGAGACGCTCACGTGCGGCAGCCAGTGCCTCGCGGCTCGCGCCGTTCATCGGACGGCCTCGGCCTTCGCCTCGAGCTCGTCGAGGAAACGGTCGACGGTGCCGCTCTGCCGGGCGTGGTCCTCAAGGGACTCGCCGACGAGCTTGCCGGCCAGGTCGGTGGCGAGCTTGCCCACGTCCTGACGCAGCGCGGACGCCGCCGCCTTGCGGTCGGCCTCGATCTGGGCGTGGCCCGCAGCGACGATCTCCTCGCGCTGGCGCTGGCCTTCCGCCCGCATCTCCTGCAGGATCACGGAACCCTGCTCCTGCGCCTCCTGGCGCATCCGAGCGGCTTCGTGACGGGCTTCGGCGAGCTGAGCCTTGTACTGCTCAAGAACGCTCTGCGCCTCGGTCTGCGCCGCATCGGCCTTCTCGATACCGCCTTCGATGGCCTCGCGACGCTCTTCCAGAACCTTGTTGATGTTCGGGAGGAGCTTCTTGGCGAGGAAGCCGAAGACGATGACAAAGGCGATGAGGCCGATGATGATCTCAGGGATCGCCGGGAGCAGAGGGTTCTGGATCTCTTCCTCGGCCGCCAGGTGTAGGGCGTTCACATCAATGCCTTTCGTCGCATCGGGCAGTTGTAAAGCCGCGACTAGAACGGGTAGACGAAGGGCATGACGAGACCGATCAGGGCGAGCGCCTCACAGAGGACGAAGCCGAGGATCTGGTTCGAACGGATCAGGCCGGCGGCCTCGGGCTGGCGGGCCAGCGCCTGGGTGCCGTTACCGAAGATGATGCCGACGCCGACGCCGGGGCCGATGGCCGCCAGGCCGTAACCGATGGAGCCGAGGTTGCCCGAGATCTTGACTTCGGCGAGGGTCTGGAGAGCGGACATGCCGTTTCTTCTTTCTCTTTCAGAACCGGTGGGGGTTGGCCACCGGACGACGATCGGGGTGGAGCTGGGCTGGTCAGTGGTGCTCGGCGAGAGCGCCCTCGATGTAGTTACAGGCAAGGAGGACGAACACGTAGGCCTGCAGCGCCTGGATGAACAGTTCGAAGGCGGTCATCAGGATGACCATCACGAAGGAGACACCGGCGTACGCGATGCCGATGCCGTTCAGCAGGTACCAGCTGGCGATGGTGAAGATCAGCAGCAGCACGTGGCCGGCGAACATGTTGGCGAAGAGTCGCACGGCGTGCGTGAACGGCCGGATCAGCAGGTTCGAAAAGATCTCGATGACCATGACGAACGGGAGAGCCGGGCCGAGCGTCTTGTCGTAGCCCGAGAAGTTCTTCCAGGCGCCGACGAAGCCGTGGCGCTTGAAGGTCAGGCTGACCCAGAGGACGTACACGATCGCGGCCAGCGCCACCGGGAAGCCGATGACCGAGACCACCGGGAACTGGGCGAGCGGAATGATCGCCCAGAGGTTCATGACCCAGATGAAGAAGAACAACGAGACCATGAGCGGGACGTACTTCTTGCCCTCGCGCTTGCCGAGCGTCTCGTAGACCACGCCGGTACGGATGAAGTCGTAACCCATCTCCGCGACCGACTGCAGCTTCCCGGGAACCACCTTCGGCTTGTTGAAAGCCGCCCAGAAGAAGCCGACGACTACAACGGTGCTCAGGACCGCCAGCAGCATCGGCTTGTTGATCTCGACGCCTCCGACGGTGAACATCGGCTCGAAAACAAAGGAGTGCAGGCCAGGAGCCGGGAAGCCGCACCCATTGAAGATGTGGCAGTCGGACTCGAAGGCGAGCACCTGTGTCGGGTCAGCACTCACCGCGGGCTCCTTCAGCGTGGCGCATAGGTACGGCAACCTCGTTGTGTCGGCGCGGCGCGCAGCCGCGGTTCGGCACTGGACTGGTGTTACGGATGTGTGAGCGGCGGTCAGGCATTGAGCCTCGCGATGGTGCAGGCGTCAGCTCGTATGCCCGCGCCCGCAGTGCCGCAGTTGGAACCGGACGATAGCAGGGTCCTGCACCCGCACTTATTCCGCCCCTACCCATCACGTCGACGACCCCGTCTTTTCGGACTTGTCGTCCTTGGCGGACTCGGGTTCGACGTAGAGGATCTTGGCCTTCATGTGCCCTCGGACCTGTGCCGCGACCCAGACGATGGTCGCGACGACCAGCGAGATCGCGAAGGCCCTGGGGTTGAAGAGCGTCGTGTTCTTGAACACGGCGAGGAAGATGAAGAGCAACAGCAGCTGTGCCGTGTACAGCATCAGTCCCATGGACTGGAACAGATGCGGGAGTGATCGCGCTGTCCGCAGCAGGACGCCGAGCCCGATCCCCATGAAGAGGATCACCAGCAGCGTCCCGATGACCGATCCCAGAGCCCCCTTGCCACCGGCGACGCCACCACTGATCGCGGCGGCGACAGCGCCGGCGACAGCGGTGGGTACGGCGGCTTGGAGGACGGTCCGGACATCGTTGGACGGCATGGCGGCAGCTCCGCTTGCTGGGGGTCGGCAGTGTGTCGTCATGGACGAGCGTAGGCCCGGTCCGAGTCGATGCCTCGGGACCAAGGGACCGCGCTACTCAGGTCCTTCGGCTCTGTCACCGGGTTAGTGAACGCTATCACAAACTATTTGATGAGGTCTTTACTCAGAAAGTGTGGTTGCCGTCACACGTGAGAGCTAATCCGCGCGTGTGAGCACGACAACCTAGCATTTTGCGTGGTAATGCACCCTGATGCCCTAATCACCGACGGGTGGAGTCCGCCTCGCGCCGGTCCGCGAAGCGCGAACGGGGGCCAATGGCGGTCGCCCCGTTGACGCCCGAGACTCCTGCGGCGATCGGGGCCCGCGCGGCGGTCTCCTGTTGGGCCGACTCCATCTCGGCATCCAGCGGCCGCTGTTGGTGCTCCGCCCCGTCCTCGGACGCCTCCGGCTCCTCGGCCGGGCGGCGCCGGCGCCGGTAGCGCGGCGGCACGATGTGCTGCGCCCACAGCGGGGCACGCGGGGTGAACCGGGGCATCAGGAGCAGGATCAGGCCGAGCGCGCTCAGGCCCACGACCACCAGAACGATCCACATGGACGCCGAGTGCACGGAGTAGCCGACCGCGCCGAACGCGATCAGGGCCGACCAGAAGTACATGATCAGCACCGACCGGCTGTGCGAGTGGCCGATCTCCAGCAGCCGGTGGTGCAAGTGCCCCCGGTCGGCGGCGAACGGCGACTGGCCGTTCCAGGTGCGCCGCACGATCGCCAGTACCAGGTCGGCCGCCGGGATCGCGATGATGGTGAGCGGCAGCAGCAGCGGGATGAAGACCGGCAGCATCGCGTGGGTCGCCTGCCGCTCACTGCCCTCGAAGATCTTCATCGTGTCCGGGTCGACCTGACCGGTCACCGAGATCGCACCGGCGGCCAGTACCAGGCCGATCAGCATCGAGCCGGAGTCGCCCATGAAGATCCGGGCCGGATGCATGTTGTGCGGCAGGAAGCCGAGGCACATGCCCATCAGGATCGCCGTGAAGAGCGTCGCCGGAGCGGCGGCCTCGATCATGTGTCCGTACCAGAGCCGGTACGTGTAGAGGAAGAACGCGGCCGACGCGATGAGGACCATGCCGGCCGCCAGGCCGTCGAGGCCGTCGACGAAGTTCACCGCGTTGATCGTGATGACGACCAGGGCGACCGTGAGCAGCGTGCCCTGCCACTGGGTGAGGGCGACGGTGCCGACACCGGGGATCGGCAGCCACAGGATCGTCAGGCCCTGGAGGACCATGACCGCCGCGGCGATCATCTGGCCGCCCAGCTTGATCAGGGCGTCGATCTCGAACTTGTCGTCCAGGACGCCGATCAGCCAGATCAGGGCCGCCCCGGAGAGCAGCGCGCGGGGTTCGCTGGAGAGGTCGAAGACGCTGTCGAGGTTGGCCAGGTGGTCGGCGACGATCAGCCCGGCGCACAGCCCGCCGAACATCGCGATGCCGCCGAGCCTCGGTGTCGGTTCACGGTGGACGTCGCGCGCCCGGATCGCGGGCATCGCCCCGATCGCGATGGCGAACTTACGCACCGGGCCGGTGAGCAGGTAGGTCACCGCTGCCGTGACACAGAGCGTCAGCAGGTAATCACGCACGGGCTGCCCCACAACTATCGCCGGCCATCTCAGCCCACACCTTAACTTTGTCGGCCTCATGCTTGAGGACATAGAGCTGCCGGCGATGGTTGCACGGCCTGCCTCTATTCAGGACATAGGACCTATGTCACCCCGGGTACGGCGGGAATTTCGCCGCCAGTCCCCGCACGTCCGCCAGGACGTCGCCCTCCTCGCGCACAGCGGCACCGAACAGCACCGCGAGCCGGGCCATGGCGGCTTCGTCCATGCCCTGGGTGGTGACGGCCGCGGTGCCGAGCCTGATGCCGCGGGCGTCTCCGTACGGAAGCGCGCAGGTGTCCAGCACCAGGCCCGCGGCGGCCAGCCGGGTGCGGGCGGTGTGGCCGTCCACGCCGAGCGGGGCCGGGTCCGCGACGATCAGGTGGGTGTCGGTGCCGCCGGTGGTGACGTCGAAGCCCTCTGCGGCCAGTCCGGCGGCGAGGACCCGGGCGTGGGAGACCACACGATGGGCGTACGCGGCGAAGGCCGGTGTGCCCGCTTCGTGGAAGGCGACGGCCTTCGCGGCCACCGTGTGCATCTGGGCGCCGCCCTGGGTGAAGGGGAAGACCGCCCGGTCGATCCGCTCGGCCAGCTCAGCGCCGCACAGGATCATGCCGCCGCGCGGACCGCGCAGCACCTTGTGCGTGGTGGCGCAGACGACGTCCGCGTACGGGACGGGGCTCGGCGCCGCTCCCCCGGCGATCAGCCCCATCGGGTGCGCCGCGTCGGCGATGAGGTAGGCGCCCACCTCGTCGGCGATCTCGCGGAACCTCTCGTGGTCCGGGTGACGGGGGTAGGAGATGGAGCCGCTGACGATCGCCTTGGGACGGTGGCTGCGGGCCAGGGCGCGGACCTGCTCGTAGTCGATCAGGCCGCTCCCGGCGTCCACCCCGTAGCCGATGAACTCGAACCAGCGGCCGGAGAAGTTGGCGGGTGAGCCGTGGGTGAGGTGCCCGCCGTACGGGAGTCCCATCGCGAGCACCGTGTCGCCGGGCCGCAGCAGCGCCGCGTACGCCGCGAGGACGGCGGAGGAGCCGGAGTGCGGCTGGACGTTGGCGTGCTCGGCGCCGAAGAGGGACTTGGCGCGGCGGACGGCGATGCGTTCGGCGGCGTCCGCCTGCTCGCAGCCGCCGTGGTGGCGCCTGCCGGGGTAGCCCTCCGCGTACTTGTTGGCGAGCGGCGAGCCCAGGGCGGCCAGGACCGCGGGCGAGGTGAAGTTCTCCGCGGCGGTGAGCTGGAGCGTGCCGGACTGCCGGCCCAGCTCACCCAGCAGCACCTCCGCGATCTCGGGGTCCTCCCGGAGCAGGGCGCCGAAGTCCTGCGGCAGGGCGGCCGGTGGTGCGGCGGAAGCGGTGACCGGCATCGGGGGCTCCGGGCCTGGGAGGAGTGCGCTGACGTCAGCTCCAATGTAGGCCCGCGACGGGCCCGCTGCCCGCTGTCACGGCCCTCGGTACACCCGTCCGGAGGGGTGCGGACCCCGCGCCGGTCAGCGCGGGGTCGATACGCCGGTCAGGGCGGTGACGACGGGCTCCAGGGCCTGGTTGATCTCGTCACCGACGGACCGGAAGAACGTGATCGGGGCGCCGTACGGGTCGTACACCTCGTCGGCCTCCGCGGTCGGGGCCAGCAGCCAGCCGCGCAGCGCGGCGGCGGCGCGCACCAGCGCGCGGGCGCGTTCGACGACGCCCTCTTCCTTGGCGTCGGGCAGCGTCGCGTGGTCTATCGCCCGGACGAGCCGGGTGAACTCCTTGAGCGTGAAGGTCCGCAGGCCGGCCGAGTGCCCCATCGAGATGACCTGGGCCCGGTGGTCGCGGGTGGCGGTGAGCACCAGATCGGCACGGATCACGTGCTCGTCCAGCAGCTCGCGGCCGACGAACCCGGTGGCGTCGGCGCCGAAGTCCGCGAGGACCACCTCGGCGTTGGCCTCCATCGGGGCGCCCTCGTGCCCCCAGGTGCCGGCACTCTCCACGATCAGGCCGCCCTGGAGCGGGTCACCGAGGCGGTCCACGAGGGCGTGCCGGGTCAGCCGCTCGGTGATCGGTGAGCGGCAGACGTTGCCGGTGCTGACGTGGAGGATGCGGAAAGTGTCGGTCTGCCCCGCTATGCCACGCCCCTCAGGGGCGGTCAATTGGCCACCTCAAGGTCGGGTACCACCTTGCGCAGCTCCTCCGCGGAGAGCGCGCCGGCGCGCAGCAGGACCGGCACCTTGCCGGTGACGTCGACGATCGAGGACGGGACGATGCCCGGGGTGGGACCGCCGTCGAGGTAGACGGAGACGGAGTCGCCGAGCATCTCCTGGGCGGCGTCGCAGTCCTCGGGCGAGGGGTGTCCGGTGAGGTTGGCGCTGGAGACGGCCATCGGACCGACCTCGGTGAGCAGCTCGATGGCGACCGGGTGCAGCGGCATCCGGATGGCGACGGTGCCGCGGGTGTCCCCGAGGTCCCACTGCAGGGACGGCTGGTGCTTGGCGACGAGCGTGAGGGCGCCGGGCCAGAAGGCGTCGACGAGCTCCCAGGCCTGCTCGGAGAAGTCGGTGACCAGACCGTGCAGGGTGTTCGGGGAGCCGATCAGGACGGGGGTCGGCATGTTGCGGCCGCGGCCCTTGGCGTCCAGCAGGTCCGCGACCGCCTCGGAACCGAAGGCGTCCGCACCGATCCCGTACACCGTGTCGGTGGGCAGCACGACCAGTTCGCCGCGGCGGACGGCGGACGCGGCCTCGCGCAGACCCGTCGTACGGTCGGTCGCGTCGTTGCAGTCGTATCGCCGTGCCATCAGCCGGCCTCCTCAAGCATGTACGGGTAGGGCTGGAACGGGTCGTGCGGGCGGTGTCCGGTGGTCACGGCATGGCCTTGCGGGCCGTGGCGAAACGGGGGCGGTTGTTCAGGTCGGGGTGATCGGCCGCGTCGGCCCAGCCCCGCTCCTCTGTGAAGATCCACGGCACCTGGCCGCCCTGGGTGTCGGCGTGCTCGATGACGACGAGGCCGCCGGGGCGCAGCAGCCGGTGGGCGGTGCGCTCGATGCCGCGGATGGTGTCGAGGCCGTCCTCGCCGGAGAAGAGCGCCATCTGCGGGTCGTGGTCGCGGGCCTCCGGGGCCACGTACTCCCATTCGGTGAGCGGGATGTACGGCGGGTTCGAGATGACCAGGTCGACCTGTCCGTCGAGCTCGGGAAGGGCCGTCAGAGCGTCTCCGCGGTGCACGGTGACCCTGGAGTCCTCGGCGTTCTTCCTGGTCCATTTCAGGGCGTCCTCCGACAGCTCCACGGCGTGCACGCGCGAGCGCGGCACCTCCTGGGCCATGGCGAGGGCGATGGCGCCCGATCCCGTGCACAGGTCGACGATCAGCGGCTCGACCACGTCCATCGCGCGGACGGCGTCTATCGCCCAGCCGACGACCGATTCGGTCTCGGGGCGTGGCACGAAGACTCCCGGCCCCACCTGGAGCTCCAGGTAGCGGAAGAAGGCACGTCCGGTGATGTGCTGGAGCGGTTCGCGGGCCTCGCGCCGGGCGATGGTCTCCCAGTAGCGGGCGTCGAACTCGGCGTCCGGCACGTTGTGCAGCTCGCCCCGCTTGACGCCGTGCACGAACGCGGCGAGTTCCTCCGCGTCGAATCTCGGCGAAGGTACACCGGCGTCGGCCAGCCGCTGGGTGGCCTGGGCCACCTCGGCGAGCAGCAGGTTCATCGCGGTTCTCCGTACAGGTTCACGAGCGGTGCGGGGTGGTGGAGCTTACGCGGCGGCGAGCTTCGCGGCGGAGTCGGCGTCGACGCATGCCTGGATCACGGCGCCCAGCTCACCGTCGAGCACCTGGTCCAAGTTGTACGCCTTGAAGCCGACGCGGTGGTCCGAGATGCGGTTTTCCGGGAAGTTGTAGGTACGGATCTTCTCGGAGCGGTCGACCGTGCGCACCTGGCTGCGCCGGACGTCGGAGGCTTCCTGCTCCGCTGCCTCCTGGGCGGCGGCGAGGAGCCGCGAGCGCAGGATGCGCATGGCCTGCTCCTTGTTCTGGAGCTGGCTCTTCTCGTTCTGGCAGGAGGCGACGACGCCGGTGGGCAGGTGCGTGATGCGGACGGCGGAGTCCGTCGTGTTGACGGACTGGCCGCCGGGGCCGGAGGAGCGGTAGACGTCGATCCGCAGGTCGTTGGCGTGGATCTCGACATCGACCTCCTCGGCCTCGGGGGTCACGAGGACACCGGCGGCGGAGGTGTGGATGCGGCCCTGGGACTCGGTGGAGGGCACGCGCTGCACGCGGTGCACGCCGCCCTCGTACTTCATCCGGGCCCAGACGCCCTGGCCGGGTTCGGTGGCTCCGTTGCCGCCCTTGGTCTTCACGGCGACCTGGACGTCCTTGTAGCCGCCGAGCTCGGACTCGGTGGAGTCGATGATCTCGGTCTTCCAGCCGACCCGCTCGGCGTAGCGCAGGTACATGCGCAGCAGATCACCGGCGAACAGGGCGGACTCGTCGCCGCCCGCGCCCGCCTTGATCTCCAGGAGCACGTCCTTGTCGTCGCTGGGGTCGCGGGGTACGAGCAGGAGGCGGAGCTTCTCGGTGAGCTCCTCGCGCTCCTTCTCCAGGTCCTTGACCTCTGCGGCGAAGTCGGGGTCGTCGGCGGCGAACTCGCGGGCCGTCTCGATGTCCTCGCCGGTCTGCTTCCAGGAGCGGTACGTGGCGACGATCGGGGTCAGCTCGGCGTAGCGCTTGTTGAGCTTGCGCGCGTTGGCCTGGTCGGCGTGGACCGCGGGGTCCGCGAGCTTCTTCTCGAGATCGGACTGTTCGCCGATCAGTTCCTCGACCGCCTCGAACATCTTCGGGCTCCTGGTTTCTTCGCTGGACGTGCCTGCCGGGCGGGATGCCTGCCGGGCGGGATGCGGGGATGCCGTGTCCCGGCCGGAAAAAACGCCGGTCTCGGCGCCCCCGGGAAGAGGGCGCCGAGAACCGGCGCAGTTGGCTCGCTACTTGCTGGCGGAGCCGGCAGCCTTGCCGAAGCGGGCCTCGAAGCGGGCCACACGGCCACCGGTGTCGAGGATCTTCTGCTTGCCCGTGTAGAACGGGTGGCACTCGGAGCAGACGTCCGCACGGATGGCGCCGCTGTCCAGGGTGGACCGGGTGGTGAACGAGGCGCCACAGGTGCAGCTGACCTGGGTCTCGAAGTACTGGGGGTGAATCTCGCGCTTCAAGGGTGTCTCCTAGTTTCGGGAGGGCGCCGGGTCGTACACGCGGATTGCGTGTCCGTGAACCGGGGCCGACGTACCAGTCTGCCAGGACCGGCCGTATCTCCCAAAACCGGGGTCGGCCCGGAACTATTCCCGGGCACTCCGGTCATCCCACGATGTCGCCCGCGTCGCCCTTGTCGCCCGCCGACTTCTCGGTGGCGGACGCGGGGATCGGCAGGTCGTGCCCGAGCGCCGTCCACACCTGCTGTCCGGCCTTCTCCTGCGGTATGACGCGGTTCGGGTCGGCCGGGTCGTACTCGACCGGCAGGGTCACCATGTGGACGTTCTGGGCGCCGAGGCCCTTGAGCCCGTTGGCGAAGCCCGCGAGCTTCTTGACCGAGCCGAGGTCGGAGTCGGTCGTGATGGCCTTGGTCGCCGTGTCCGCGAGGCCGTACAGCTTGGTGCCGTTGAGGACGCCGACGCTCTTCGCCTGCACCATCAGCGCCTTGATGAACGCCTGCTGGAGCTGGATGCGGCCGAGGTCGCTGCCGTCGCCGACGCTGTGGCGGGTACGGACCAGGCCGAGCGACTCCTCGCCGTCGAGGGTGTGGGTGCCCGGCTCCAGGCTCAGGTGGCTCTTGGGGTCGTTGATCGCCTTCTTGGTCGTGATCTCGACCCCGCCGAGCTTGTCGATCAGCTTCTTGAATCCGGTGAAGTCGACTTCGACGTAGTGGTCCATCCGGATCCCGGACATCGACTCGACGGTCTTGACCGCGCAGGCCGGTCCGCCGACCTCGTACGCCGTGTTGAACATCGCGCGCTGCTCGCCCGCGACGTCGGCGCCGCTCTCGTCACTCCTGCACCCGGGCCGGGCTACGAGGGTGTCGCGGGGGATGGAGACGACACTGGCGCTCTTGTGGCCCTTGTTGACGTGGACGACCATCGCGGTGTCCGAACGGGCGCCGCCCTGGTCGGCGCCGTACTGCTGGTTCGCGCCGGAGCGGGAGTCGGAACCCAGGACGAGGATGTCCTCGGAGCCGTTGTCGACGTTCTGGGGGCGGTTCTTGCCGAGGGCGTTGTTGATGTCGACGGCCTTGAGGTTGCCGTCGAGCTGGAAGTAGGCGTAACCGAGTCCGCCACCGCCCACGACGACCAGGCCGGCCAGACTCCACGCGGCTATGACGGTCGCCCTGCGGCGGCGGGACGGCTTCCTCCGGCGTGTGCCGGTAGCCCGTATTCGGCCTGTGCTCCCGCTCTGCTCGGTCATCCGTCTCCTCGATCCCTCGGCTGCTCCCGGCTACCCCCTGCTGCGGTGTGCGGGTCCTGCGCCGCTTCGTCCCTGTGGGGTACGACGTCACGGCGACAAGAAGGGTTGCACAGCGCGCTGTGGCCCCCGGGTGCGCCGACGGCGGGCCGCCGAAGGCCTGGAACAGCCGGTGGCCCGGCGTTCACCTGCGGTTTCTTGCCAGGTGCAGGCAACGAGGGGCGGGTGCGGGGCCCGGTGGCGTGTGGCGAAGGTCTCGGATCGGCAACGGCTGGGCGGGACCGGGCGTACGACGCAGGGCCGCCCCCGGCACCGAAGTGGCGGGGGCGGCCCTGGGTACGGCTGCCGGGCGGCTGCGACTAGTCGTTGTTGCCCGGGGCCGGTGTCGTCTTCTGGATCTGGAGCAGGAACTCCGCGTTGGACTGGGTCTTCTTCATCCGGTCCAGGAGGAGCTCGATCGCCTGCTGCTGGTCCAGCGCGTGGAGCACCCGGCGCAGCTTCCAGACGATCGCCAACTCGTCGCTGCCGAGCAGGATTTCTTCCTTACGGGTGCTGGACGCGTCCACGTCCACCGCCGGGAAGATGCGCTTGTCGGAGAGCTTGCGGTCGAGCTTGAGCTCCATGTTGCCGGTGCCCTTGAACTCCTCGAAGATCACCTCGTCCATGCGCGAGCCGGTCTCGACGAGCGCGGTGGCCAGGATGGTCAGCGAGCCGCCGTCCTCGATGTTGCGCGCGGCACCGAAGAAGCGCTTCGGCGGGTACAGCGCGGTCGAGTCGACACCACCGGACAGGATGCGGCCGGAGGCGGGGGCGGCGAGGTTGTACGCGCGGCCCAGACGGGTGATCGAGTCCAGCAGGACGACCACGTCGTGACCCAGCTCGACGAGACGCTTGGCGCGCTCGATGGCCAGCTCGGCGACGGTGGTGTGGTCCTCTGCGGGACGGTCGAAGGTCGAGGAGATGACCTCGCCCTTGACCGACCGCTGCATGTCGGTGACTTCCTCCGGACGCTCGTCGACCAGGACGACCATCAGGTGGCACTCCGGGCTGTTGACCGTGATCGCGTTGGCGATCGCCTGGAGGATCATGGTCTTACCGGTCTTCGGCGGGGCCACGATCAGGCCTCGCTGACCCTTGCCGATGGGGGCGACCAGGTCGACGATGCGCGTCGTCAGGATGTTGGAGTCGGTCTCCAGACGGAGCCGGTCCTGCGGGTAGAGCGGCGTCAGCTTCTGGAACTCCGGGCGGCCGCGGCCGGTTTCGGGCGCCATGCCGTTGACCGTGTCGAGGCGGACCAGCGCGTTGAACTTCTCGCGGCGCTCGCCGTCCTTGGGCTGGCGCACCGCACCGGTGACGTGGTCACCCTTGCGCAGGCCGTTCTTACGGACCTGGGCGAGGGACACGTACACGTCGTTCGGGCCCGGCAGGTAGCCGGAGGTCCGGATGAACGCGTAGTTGTCGAGGATGTCCAGGATGCCCGCGACGGGGATCAGGACGTCGTCGTCGGTGACCGGCGGTGCGTCGCTCGCGAAGTCGTCGCGGCCACGACGGCCGCGGCGGTCGCGGTAACGGCCGCGCCGGCCGCGCCGGCCGCTCTCGTCGTCGAAGTCGTCCTGCGGTCCGCCGCCGCCCTGCTGGCCCTGGTTCTGACCCTGACCCTGCCCCTGGCCCTGGTTCTGACCCTGCCCCTGGCGCTGGCGCTGGCCGCCCTGGCCACCGCCCTGCTCGTCGCCGCCCTTGCCGCGACGGTCGCGCTGGCGCTCGCGACGGTCACCGCGGTCACCACGCTCGCCGCGCTGGCCGCGGTCCTGGCGGTCGCCCCGGCGGCCCTCCGCGTTGTCCGCGGCGGCCTCGGCCTTGGGCTCCGAGCGGTCCTCGGCGGGCGTCTCACGCTTCGGCTCGTCCTGCGTCCGGTCCTTGGACTGCGCCTTGGTGTCCGCCTTGGTCTCCGGGCTGCCCGCCTGAGCGGTCGCACGGCGGCGACGGCGCTCGCCCGCGGGCTGCTCGTCGTTGGCCGGCTGACCGGGGATGTCGATCTGCTGCTGGGCCGCGGTCTTGTCAGCGGCGGCAGCGGCGGGGGCCTCTTCGGCACCGGTGCGCGCCTTGGAGGTGGCCCGGCGCTTCGGCTTGGTCCCGGCCTCTTCGGCGGGGGCCGTGGCGGCGGCCTTGGCCTTGGGCGCGGAGGAGCCGCCGGCCTGGGCCTCCTTGATGACCTCGATCAGCTGGCTCTTGCGCATCCGCGCAGTGCCCTTGATGCCGAGGCCGGACGCGACCTGCTGCAGCTCGGCCAGGACCATGCCGTCAAGGCCGGTGCCGGAGCGGCGGCGCCGTGCGGTGGTGCCAGTGGCAGCACCTTCGGCGGGCGCGGCGCTGTCGACGCTGTTGTCGGCAGTCACGCCCATCAGATCGGTGGTGTCGCTCACGAAGGGTCCTTCCCTGGAGCGGACGTCGGCCTTCTGGCTCGGCGACCGGTTGTGCTGTCCGACTGCGGTCTTTGGTTGTGCGGACCGTGCCGGGGCGGTGGTCCGCCGGGTAGGTGCGGCGGAGAGATGAACGTGTGCATGGGCCCGGCGCGAGCATCCCCCTGCTCGGCCCACTCCTGGACGAGCGAGAGGGTGTCGTGCCGGTTCCGGAGCGTGCTCGAAACTGCTCAGGCAGGCTGCTCAGGCAGTTGGGGAGGCTCCCGGAAGAAATGGTGGTCCCGGAAAGGGACACGAAGCAACGCGCCACATAGACGTCGATTGCAGACTTGAGGTTAACACTACCGGCTCCAACAAACATTCCCCCTCTCACGCACCGGCAATCACTTCTCGGCTACGGGGCGAGCGGCAGCACACTCGCACCCGGGGCGTCGAGAGTCAGCCGGTTGGCCGCCCAGCCCTCGCCCGCCAGCCGTGCGACCTTGTCGGCCGCACCGTCCTCGGCCAGTGCCAGCACGGTCGGCCCGGCACCGGAGATGACCGCGGGGACGCCGTCCGCGCGCAGTCGGTTCACGAGTTCCACGCTCTGCGGCATCGCCGGGGAGCGGTATTCCTGGTGCAGCCGGTCCTCCGTGGCGGTGAGGAGCAGCTCGGGGCGCCTGGTCAGGGCCTCGACGAGCAGTGCGGCACGGCCCGCGTTGAAGGCGGCGTCGACATGCGGAACGGTGCGCGGCAGCAGTCCTCTGGCGGTCTCGGTGAGCACCGGGTTGCCGGGGACGAAAACCACCGGAACGATGGAATCAGCGGGGTCCATCCTGATGGAGCGGGCCGATCCGCCGTCCATCCACGCGAGCGTGAACCCGCCGAGGAGACAGGCCGCGACGTTGTCCGGATGGCCCTCGATCTCGGTGGCGAGCTCCAGCAGGGCGGCGTCGTCGAGCCGGGCGTCACCGCCGGTCGTCACGGCGCGGGCGGCGACGATGCCTGCGCAGATGGCGGCGGAGGACGAACCGAGGCCGCGGCCGTGCGGGATGCGGTTGGCGCAGACGATCTCCAGGCCGCGGGGCTGTCCGCCGAGCAGGTCGAAGGCGGTGCGCAGGGACCGTACGAGCAGGTGGTTCTCGTCGCGGGGGAGCGTGTCCGCGCCCTCCCCGGCGATGTCGATGTGCAGTCCGGCGTCGGCGACGCGGACGACGACGTCGTCGTAGAGCCCCAGCGACAGGCCGAGGGCGTCGAAGCCCGGACCCAGGTTGGCGCTGGTTGCGGGGACGCGCACCCGTACGGCGGCGGCTCGGAAGGCGGGACCGGCCATCGCTCTGACGACTCTCCTTGTGAGGCGGCGGGGAATTCCGAAGCGCTGCGAGATATTCGGGGTCTCTTCGCGGCTCTTCGGCTTCTTCTGGGGGTGGGCGATTACGGCGGCGGGTATTGCGTGAGTCCGGATGGGACGGACAGCCGCAACGGCCCGCGCACCCCGGTCATATGCGGCGGGGTGGGTTGGGTACAGCTTATCGAAGGAAGGTTCTGTGGCGACATAGGGCGCACAGGAGGCGCACGATGCGTGTCGCACGCTGACGGTGCGCTCTCCGCCCCGAAAGGGGCGGTTGAGCCTTCTTCCTGACGAATCCGCTGCCGCGGCCGCCGCCCCCGGGAGCCCGACGCGTGCGTCAGGTCCGGGGGCGGCGGCGCGGCAGCCGCGCGGTACGTACTACGCGAGGCCCAGCTTCTCTGCCGCGGCGACCGCGTCGACCGGGACCGTGACCGGCTGGGGGGCGCCGGCGACGGCCCAGTCCGGGTCCTTGAGGCCGTTGCCGGTGACCGTGCAGACGATGCGCTGGCCCCGGTCGACCTTGCCCTCTTCCGCGGCCTTGAGCAGACCGGCGACAGACGCGGCCGACGCGGGCTCCACGAAGACGCCCTCCTGGGAGGCCAACAGCCGGTAGGCGGACAGAATCTGCCGGTCCGTCACCTCGTCGATGAAGCCGCCCGACTCATCGCGTGCGTTGAGCGCGAACTGCCAGGAGGCCGGGTTGCCGATCCGGATGGCGGTGGCGATGGTCGACGGGTCCTTGACGATCTCGCCGCGCACGATGGGCGCGGAACCGGAGGCCTGGAAGCCCCACATCCGCGGCTTGTGCGTGGACAGGCCGTCCCCGGCGTACTCGGTGTACCCCTTCCAGTACGCGGTGATGTTGCCCGCGTTGCCGACCGGCAGGACGTGGATGTCGGGGGCGTCACCGAGCGCGTCGACGATCTCGAAGGCGGCGGTCTTCTGGCCCTCGATACGGACCGGGTTGACCGAATTGACCAGCGCCACCGGGTAGTTGTCCGAGAGCGAGCGGGCCAGCGTCAGGCAGTCGTCGAAGTTGCCGTCGACCTGGAGGATCTTCGCGCCGTGCACGAGCGCCTGGCCCATCTTGCCGAGCGCGATCTTGCCCTGCGGTACGAGGACGGCGCAGACCATGCCCGCGCGGACCGCGTACGCGGCTGCGGAGGCGGAGGTGTTGCCGGTGGAGGCGCAGATGACGGCCTGCGCTCCCTCCTCCTTGGCCCGGGTGATGGCCATGGTCATGCCGCGGTCCTTGAAGGAACCGGTGGGATTGGCGCCCTCGACCTTGAGGTGCACCTCGCAGCCCGTGCGCTCGGAGAGGACAGATGCGGGTACGAGCGGCGTGCCGCCCTCACGGAGCGTGACGACCTGCGTCGTGCTCGTGACCGGGAGACGGTCCCGGTACTCCTCGATGATGCCGCGCCACTGGTGGGTGCCCTTGGTGGTCATGGGTCCTTACTCCCCTTCAACACGCATGATGCTGGCGACACCGCGAACGGTGTCGAGCTTGCGCAGCGCCTCGACGGTCCCGGAGAGGGCGGCGTCGGGCGCGCGGTGGGTGACGACGACGAGCGAAGCCTCGCCGCCGCCTTCCTGGCGGCCTTTCTGGCGGACCGTATCGATGGATACGCCCTGTTCGGCGAAGACCGTCGCGACCTGGGCGAGTACCCCAGGCTTGTCGGCCACGTCGAGACTGATGTGGTACCGCGTGACCACGTCGCCCATCGGGCTGACCGGCAGACGCGTGTACGCGGACTCACCGGGGCCCGGGGCCTCGCTGAGTTTGTTGCGGCAGACCGCGACGAGGTCACCGAGGACCGCGGAGGCGGTGGGCGCGCCACCGGCGCCGGGGCCGTAGAACATCAGCTGCCCGGCGGCCTCCGCCTCGACGAACACCGCGTTGTACGCCTCGCGGACGGAAGCCAGCGGGTGGCTGAGCGGGATCATCGCGGGGTGCACACGGGCCGTGACCGAGCGCCCGTCGGCGGCGCGCTCGCAGATCGCGAGGAGCTTGACGGTGCAGCCCATGCGGCGGGCGGAGGCGATGTCGGCGGCGGTGACCTCGGTGATGCCCTCGCGGTGCACGTCACCGATCCTCACCCGGGTGTGGAAGGCGATGCCGGCCAGGATCGCGGCCTTGGCGGCGGCGTCGAAGCCCTCGACGTCGGCGGTCGGGTCGGCCTCCGCGTATCCGAGCGCGGTGGCCTCGTCGAGCGCCTCCGAGTACCCGGCGCCGCTGGTGTCCATCTTGTCGAGGATGAAGTTCGTGGTGCCGTTGACGATGCCGAGGACCCGGTTGACCTTGTCGCCCGCGAGGGACTCGCGCAGCGGCCGGACGAGCGGGATGGCGCCCGCCACGGCGGCCTCGTAGTAGAGGTCCCGGCCGTGCTTCTCGGCCTCGGCGTGCAGGGCGGCGCCGTCCTCCGCGAGGAGCGCCTTGTTGGCGGAGACGACGCTGGCGCCGTGCTCGAAGGCGGAGCGGATGAGCGTGCGGGCGGGCTCGATGCCACCGATGACCTCGATGACGACGTCGATGTCGCCCCGTTTGACCAGGGCCGTCGCGTCGGTGGTGATCAGTGCGGGGTCGATGCCCTCGCGCACCTTGGAGGGCCGGCGCACGGCGACACCGGCGAGCTCCACCGGCGCGCCGATGCGCGCGGCGAGGTCGTCGGCGTGCGTCGTCATGATGCGCGCCACCTCTGAGCCGACCACTCCACAGCCCAGCAGCGCCACCTTCAGCGGACGCGTACGCATCATCCGACCTCGTTTCCTTTACATCTGATGTATGGACCAGTCTCACTCACCGGACGGGCGTTCCCCGCCACCCGTCCGGATCCTGAGATGTTTATGGGGGCCCGGGGTGTGCCCCGGGAAATACGGCGTCAGCCGACGTCGAGACGCAGGAGATCTTCCTCCGTCTCGCGCCGGACGATGACCCGGGCCTCGCCGTCGCGCACGGCGACGACCGGCGGGCGCAGCGCGTGGTTGTAGTTGCTCGCCATGGAACGGCAGTACGCGCCGGTGGCGGGCACCGCGATCAGGTCGCCGGGGGCCAGGTCGGACGGCAGGAAGGCGTCCTTGACCACGATGTCGCCGCTCTCGCAGTGCTTGCCGACGACCCGGACGAGCATCGGCTCGGCGTCCGAGGTGCGCGAGACGAGCGCGACGCTGTACTCGGCGTCGTACAGCGCGGTGCGGATGTTGTCCGACATGCCGCCGTCGACGCTGACGTACGTCCGCAGCCCCTCCAGGGGCTTGATCGTGCCGACCTCGTACAGCGTGAAGGCGGTCGGTCCGACGATGGCGCGGCCCGGCTCGACGGAGATCCGGGGGGTGGCGAGCCCGGCGGCCTCGCACTCCCGGCTCACGATGTCACCGAGCGCCTTGGCGATCTCGTACGGCTCGCGCGGGTCGTCCTCGGAGGTGTACGCGATGCCGAGGCCCCCGCCGAGGTCGATCTCGGGCAGCTCGACGCCGTGCTCGTCGCGCACCTCTGCGAGCAGCTGCACCACGCGCCGGGCGGAGACCTCGAAGCCGGCCATGTCGAAGATCTGCGAGCCGATGTGGGAGTGGATGCCGATCAGTTCGAGCCCGTCGAGGGTGAGCGCCCGCCGGACCGCTTCCGCGGCCTGTCCCCCGGCCAGCGCGATGCCGAACTTCTGGTCCTCGTGCGCGGTGGCGATGAACTCGTGGGTGTGGGCCTCGACGCCGACGGTCACCCGGATCTGCACGGGCTGGCGGCGGCCGAGGCGCTGCGCGATGTGGGAGACCCGGACGATCTCCTGGAAGGAGTCGAGGACGATCCGCCCGACGCCCGCCGTGACGGCCCGCTCGATCTCGTCGACCGTCTTGTTGTTGCCGTGGAAGGCGATGCGCTCCGCGGGCATCCCGACGTCCAGCGCGGTGGTCAGCTCGCCGCCGGAGCAGACGTCGAGGTTGAGCCCCTCCTCCTTCAGCCAGCGCACGACCGCGCGGGAGAGGAAGGCCTTGCCGGCGTAGAACACGTCGGCGCCGGGGCCGAAGGCGTCGGACCAGGCGCGGCATCGGGCCCGGAAGTCGGCTTCGTCGAGGAAGTAGGCCGGGGTGCCGAACTCCTCGGCCAGCCGGGCGACTTCGATCCCGCCGACGGTCAGCGCGCCGTGCTCGTCGCGGGTGACGGTGCGGGACCAGACCTTCTCGTCGAGGACGTTGAGGTCCTCGGCCGGGGCGGAGTAGTGGCCCTCGGTCATGACGTCGGCGTGACGGGGACCGGCGGGGTGTGCGGATCGGCTCATCGTGTTGCTCTGCTCTCTCGGGTCTCTCAGAGGTACGGGGGCGCGCTGACGCCGAGCAGGGACAGGCCGCCTGCCAGCACCGTTCCGGCGGCTTCGGCGAGGGCGAGCCGGGTGCGGTGGGCGGCCGAGGGTTTCTCGTCCCCGACGGGGAGCGGTGACGCGGAGTCGTGGAAGTCGAAGAACGCGTGCGCGACCACTTCGAGGTGGCGGGCGAGCCGGTCGGGTGCGCGGTGATGGGCGGCGGCGGCGAGGACGGCGGGGTGGTCGGCGATGACGGCGAGGAGCGCGAGCGCCTCGGGCCCCGGCACCTCACCGGCGTCCTGGCCGGGGTCGCCCGTGAACCCGAGCAGTTCCGCGCCGCGGCTCAGCGCACGGGCGCGGGAGTGCGCGTAGCGGACCAGGAAGAGGGGGTTGCCCTCCCCCTGGACGAGGAGCTCGCCGCCGAGCGGGGCGCGGTCGTGCCCGGCCGGCCGGAGCAGTCCCCAGCGGGTGGCGTCGGGCCCGAGCCGTGCGAGCAGCTCGCCGGCGGTGGCACCGGCCGCGACGGGCCGTATCTCCGTCGGCACCTCCGCCGGGGGTGCGGGGGGCCGCCCGTGGGCGTCGACGGCGATGCCGAGGCGCGCCCAGTCCGGGTCGCAGGCCCCCTCGCGGCTGATCCGCACGGGTGCGCCCTGCGCCCGCGCGAGCCGGCGCACCGCGTCGGCGGTGACCGCGGCCCGGACCTCGCGGGCGTGGCTGAATCGCAGCGGTATGCCAGCGAGGTCTTCGCTGTGCCCGTACCGCGGCCCCCGCGCCAGCACCTGGTGGATGAGTGCGCTGTGCGCGGCGGCGTCGGTGGCGGCGTCGAGCGTGAAGTTCAGGAAGCCGGGCCCGGTGATCTCGACCCGTCCGATCCCGGCCAACCCCGCCATGCGCGCCCGTAGGATCTCGGCCACCTCACGCGCGGGCAGCGCGGCGGGCCCGGCCAGCTGGAGTGCGACGGCGCTGGCGTAGTCGCCCCGCCCGCCCGGCCGCGTCCTCTCTACTCGCACGCGCGCGGGCACGGGCGCGTGCAAGGCGTCCTCGTCGACCGCGCGGCGCACGGCGTGCAGCACGGTCGAGGAGAGATCGGCGGGGGGCACGGGTCAAGCGTATGGGAGGGAGGGGGGCCTTTCGCGAACCGGTTTCGCCATCCGGTCAACCGGCGGCGCTCTCCGCCCGCCCGGCACCCTGCCTGCCGTCGAGCACGGGCGGCCGGCCGCGCTCCATCAGCTGTCGTACGACCCGCACCAGCTCGCTCGGCTCGAAGGGCTTCGCCAGGAAGGCGTCGACCCCCGCCGCCACGCCGTTGTCCACCTCGTACGGCGTGCAGGCACTGATGATCGCGACGGGCAGATGCCGGGTCCGCGGATCGGAGCGGAGTCTGGTGGCCGTCTGCAGACCGTCCAGCCGAGGCATGACGACATCGAGCGTGATCACATCGGGACTGACCCGATGCACCAGATCCAGACACTCGACACCATCGGCCGCGGTCACGACCTCGAAGCCCTCAAGCTCGAGATTGACCCTGATCAACTGCCGGATGACCTTGTTGTCGTCGACAACAAGCACGCGGCCGGACGCCACTGACACCCTTCGAGAGTAGGCGGGCCGGAGTGGCTGCGTCCGGGTTTTGCCCACTTCCGTCCCCGGACGGATGGCGGCACAGGTTGGCCGGATGTGTGCGCGACGGGCCGGACGCACTCTCCGACGCCTCCGACGCCTCCGGCGGCGGCTCTGCGGCGGCTCTGCGGCGGCTCTGCGGCGGCTCTGCGGCGGCTCTGAAATACCTGTTCACGGCCACCCCGTCGAAGCTGGTAGTGTTTCACCCGTCGCAGAGCAGCACCGCGATACGCCCCCGTAGCTCAGGGGATAGAGCATCGGCCTCCGGAGCCGGGAGCGCAGGTTCGAATCCTGCCGGGGGCACTTCCAGCGGACAGTGTGATCAGCACGCTGAACAGGTGAAGTGCCAGATTTCAAGAGCCGGACCCAGTCTCACTGGGTCCGGCTCTTTTGTCGTTGCGTGACCAGTGACCGGATGGCCAGTGACCGGTTGACCACGGTTGGTGGCTCAGCCACGGCTCGGGCGACGCCCTCGATCCCGACTGTCCCCGAGCCGGCTTCAACAACGTTCGCCTTCTTGTGACCTGAGGTGCCGCTGGGGTCCAGCAGACTTTGCCGCCAGGCCCGACGCCGTGTGAATCAGAGACGGGAAATCCATGGAGGCCGTTTGCCCTCCTTGAGCCCGCACCCTGCAATTGTGTTGGCTAGCGGCACCGAACTGTCAGTACCGCAGGTGTCCGCTTGGCTGTAGCAGGGAGATAGACGTGCAGGACAGTGGTGTCGACCCCGTTGCCCACAATCGGGCAGCCTGGGACAAGTACGTCCAGGAGGGCAACGAGTGGTCGAGGCCGGTGAGTGCCGAGGATGTCGAGCGCGCCCGCACGGGCGACTGGTCGATTGTCCTCATCGGGCGTGAGCCAGTCGATCGCTCCTGGCTGCCGACGGACCTGACCGGCAACGACGTGTTGTGCCTGGCCTCCGGCGGTGGCCAGCAGGGTCCGATCCTCGCCGCCGCAGGGGCGCGGGTCACCGTATTCGACAACTCACCCCGCCAGCTCGGCCAGGACCAGATGGTGGCAGCGCGCGACGGACTCACGCTGCGCACCGTCCTGGGCGACATGCGCGACCTCAGCGCCTTCGGCGACGCAACATTCGACGTCGTATTCCATCCGATATCCAACCAATTCATACCGGACTTGGCCGCCGTGTGGCGTGAGTGCTTCCGTGTCCTGCGACCGGGCGGAACCCTGCTCGTGGGCTTCCTCAACCCTGATGTGTACCTGTTCGACCACGAGGCGCTCGACGAGCGCGGCGAGCTGATCGTCGCGCACAAGCTGCCCTACAGCGATGTCACGCAGTACTCAGCCGAGGAACGCGCCACGAAGTTCGGCGCGGATGCCGCTCTTGAATACAGCCACACCCTCACCGACCAGATCGGCGGGCAACTCGCCGCGGGGTTCGTCCTCACCCGCTTCGCGGAAGCGCCGCACCAATCCAACGCATCCGCTCCGTACATGTCGAACTACTTCGCGACGCTGGCGGTCAAGCCGGACGGACCCAGCCATGGGGCCGACCAGGGTAGTCCTGCTCCGGGGCGAGGATGACGATCCTCCGGGCAGTCCGGAGACGACGCGAACACGCCCTAGTTCTGCGGTGCCAGGGTGCGCAGGACGCAGAACTCGTTGCCCTCGGGGTCTGTCATGACCACCCAGTTTCGGTCCGCGCCCTGGCCCACGTCCGTCCTGGTGGCGCCGAGACCGAGCAGTCTGCCCACCTCGCCCTCGGTGCTGTCGTCGATCGGGCTGACGTCGAGGTGGAGCCGGTTCTTCACGGCCTTGCTCTCGGGCACCTGGATGAACACCAGAGTGGGTGGCATCTGGCGGGCCCGGACGTCTTCGACGGTCGGCACCCAGGAGCCGATCTCGACCTTGCCCTCACTCCGGTCGATCACCTCGAAATCCAGGACCTCGCACCAGAAGGCCGCGAGCCCCTCCGGGTCGTGGCTGTCAACTGTCAGCTCGGTGAACCTGCTTGCCATGACTCCCCCGGATAGTGCGGACGAGGGTCATCGTACTGACCAGGCCACCCGCCCGACAGATCCGCGATCTTCCTGGCCGACCAGACCCCGGTCGGAGTCGCCCGCGCCGAGGGGCGGTCGGTCGGGGAGCGCCCCAGGCGGTCTCAGGCACACCTGACGGGCAGACGGGTCAGGACACCGGAAGCGCCGACGCCTGATGTCCGGCCATCAGCTCGGTCACCCGCGAGCGCGCCTCCGACACCGTGGACCCGTCGCCCGTGCGGGCGGCCTCGTTGCCGCCGCCCGCACGGAAGGGTCAGCCGGAAAGGTCAGCCCGGAGGCTCAGCCGGTGGGGAAGTGGTCCGGAGTACTGATCCGGTCCTTGAGCAGTGCTCCGGACTCGGTCAGTACGCCGCTGGTGCTGTAGTCGGTGCCGTCGCAGGTACCCGGCTGGAGCGCGGCGCTGCTCTCCGGAGCGTCGGAGTAGGTCCAGTTCGCGTAGCTGATCTTCAGCTGATCGAGCAGGTCCAGCCAGGCCGCGGTGCTCGCCCGGTCCATCGCTCCACCGCCGGTGGCGCTCACCGTGCCGAACTCAGTGACGAACAGCGGCAGTTGCGCAGCGGCCCGGCTCACTGTCGCGCGGTAGTTGTCCTTGTGGCTCGCGGCGTAGAAGTGGAACGCGTACATGATGTTGGTCGCGGCCACGGGGTTGTTGACGATCTCGCTCTCGCTGGACCCGTCGGAGACTCCCAGCGAGGACCAGCCACGAGTGCCGACCACGACGACGGCGTCCGGGTCGGCTGCCCGGATGACCGGGATGACCTGTTCGGCGTAGCTCTTGATGGCCGACCAGCTCACGCCGTTGGGCTCGTTGGCGATCTCGTAGATCACGTTCGCCTTGTCGGCGTTACGGGCGGCGACGGAGGCGAAGAACGTCTTGGCACGGTCGAGGTTGTAGTTCGGGTCGCCCGGCGTCAGGGTGTGGAAGTCGATCAGGGCGTACACGCCTCTGTCCTCGGCCATGTCGACGAGGCCGTTCACGCGGTTCGTGAAGCCCGCCGGGTCGGTCTCGTAGCCGTCTTCCTGCACGTACATCGCGATGCGCAGGAGGTCCGCCTTCCAGTCGTGGGCCAACGCGTCCATCGAGGCTGCGTTGTAGCACTGACTGAACCACTGGATGCCGTGCGTGCTCATGCCCCGCAGCTGTACGGGACGGTCGTACTGGTTGCAGAGGTTCACTCCGCAGACGTGGAGCCGTCCGTTGATCCCCACGGGGGTGCCGTCGTCCCCGACGGGCGGGGGCTCGTCGGCGGAGCCCGTACACGTGACGCCGTTGAGCGTGAACGTCGAGGGGGTCGGGTTGGCACCCGCGAACGAGCCCGTGAATCCCAGGTCGGCCACCGCGCCGGTGGCCAGCGCGGCGTTCCAGTCCGGGGCTGTGGCGGTGACGGCGGAGCCGGCCTGCGACCAGGTGGCGTTCCAGCCCTGCGCGACCCGTTGCCCCGGGTCCGGCATGGCGAACGCGAGCTTCCAGCCGGCGACGGGGGCGCCCAGGTTGGTGATCTTCACCGCGGCCTGGAAGCCGCCCTGCCAGGTGTTGGTGACGGTGTAGTCGACCCGGCAGCCGGTGGCGGCCACCGCCGCTTGGGGGGTGACCAGGGCCGTGAGGCCCAGGACCGTCGCGCAGGTCGCCAGTAAGGCGAGAAAGCGTTTCAAGGCGTTCCTCCTCGTGCGAAGCGGACAACGACGATGGGAGCCACGGGCAAATGGGAGCGCTCCCATTTGCCCGTTGGCCCGAGACCGTACACCCGTGCACCGAAGGTGCAGAAGGCATTCGACCGCCGGAGATTCCGGCGGCCCCCGCGGCGGGGG
>CBRG010000146.1 GCA_000470535.1 Streptomyces sp. AW19M42 | reverse complement strand
CGTCCGAGGCCCGGTCCGCCCGCGCGCCCGTGCCCGTGCCCGTCCCCGTGTCAGTGCCCGTGCCCGTGCCCGTGCCCGCACCCGCGCCCCCGACGTCGTCCGCGTCCGGCTTCCCGGCCGCCCGCTCGCCGTGCCGGGCGGCGGCCACCACGGCCCACACCACCCAGACCACCCCCAGCAGCCCCCGCACCCAGGCGGGGCTCAGCGGGATCCACGGGATCATGAACACGCCCTTGTCCAGCGCGTCGAGCAGTGTGAGCGCGCCCAGCACCACAGTCGTCCAGCCCAGCCCCGGCCGCTCCCGCCGCAGCACGACACCGATGCCCGTCCACCACAGCCCGGTCAGCAACAGCGCGACAGCGGGCAGGTAGCTGGAGGCGAGCCCCATGGTCGATCCGGCCACGTCGAGGCCGAGGCCGATGAGCCCGAGCACAGAGGCCACCGTGGCGAACCGGCTCCACCGGAGCCCGCGCCACCACAGCACGCCGCCGACCAGCACGAGCACCAGCGCGATGCCCAGGGCCGCCTGCAGCTCGACGCGTTCGATCCCGCGTGCGCCGTACCAGTCGCAGCCGGCCGGCAGCCGGCGCGCCTGCACGTTGTAGTCGGCGCAGACCAGCAGCTGGGCGAGCTTGACCGGTTCGCCCATCAGCCGGTCGGTGCGGCCGGTGACCGCGCCGCGGTCGTCGCCGCAGGCGGGCAGCGCGCGGGGGGTGGAGGGCCCCGCGTCCGACTGCCAGCAGTTGCCGTCGCCCTGGCCGTCCCACCAGACGTCGGTGCGGTTGGGCCGCGCGTTGCCGGCCTTGTCCGTGCCGAGGTGGTTGTTGGCGTACCGGTTGTGGTGCGAGGTGTCGGTCTGCTTGCCCAGTGCGCTCTCGCCCCGGATGAAGGCGGGTACGGCGCTCAGGAAGAAGGCGGCCCGCCGCTGTCCGTAGACCCAGTTGTTCTCGTAGATGTTCCAGTTGCCGCCCGCGGTGATGATGCCGGTGCCCGGCGGCATGGAGATCTGCGGGCAGACCACCCCGTTCTCGTAACCGCGCTCGACCGGCGGCTTGGCGCAGGTGCCGTCGGCGACGTACGGGTAGTAGTCGGCGTTGTTGTCGTGGATCAGGTTGCGCTCGAAGCGGGCGTGGTTCTGCGGCAGTCCGGGGTGGCCGGGGAAGGCGCTGTCCATCGAGGCGCCGCCCATGTTGTGGTCGAACTCGTTGTCGTGGACGTAGACGGAGTCACCCGCGGTGCCGGAGTAGCCGACCATGTTGTGGTGGCTGTGACAGCCGGTGATCTCGATCGAGTGGCGCGGGACCTGGTAGCCGTAACCGTCGTTGATGTCGGACGCGCTGCCCGGGTAGATGCCGGAGTCGCCGTTGCCGTACGACTCGCAGTTCTTGTAGAGGCCGTGGTCGCTGGCGAAGGTCAGGAAGCCGTACTCGTCGTTCCAGCGGGTCAGCACGTCGTCGATGACGAAGCCGTCCTGGGCCAGGATGTACAGCGAGTTGAAGGTGGTGCGCTGGGCGGTGAAGTTCTTGAAGTAGACACCGTCGGAGCCGTCCGCCCGGATCGCGTTGAGCTTGCGGTACTTGGCGTCGATGACGACGTCCGTGCGCTCGGCGCCGGTGCCCTCGATCTGGAGGTCCTTCTTGCCGAGGATCGCCACCAGGTTCTGGTTGTGCGGGCACTTCGCCTGCTGGGCGTAGCTCAGGATCTGGTAGCCGAGCTGGGAGTTGGGGGCCTTCAGCCGGGAGCACTCCCCGGTGGGCGCCGGCAGCGAGGGCTCCTCCTCGTAGAGGCCCGGCAGGATCGCGATGTTCTCGCCCTGGCCGGTGACCGCGTCGACGGCCTGCTGGAGATGGCGGTAGCCGGACTTCTGGCACCGGTCGAAGAGCTTCAGGTTCCTGGACCGCAGGGCGTCGGGGAAGCCCGATATCCGGCGCTCGAAGTCGGCCCGGTCGCTCTTGCACACCAGGAGGTCGGGCTCGCCCGCGCGGTGCACCGGAACGCTGCCGGTTCCGTCGGGCAGGGTGACCGGACGTTCCTCGTGCGCCTGGGCGGCCGGGGCCGCGAGGAGGGCGGCGGCGAGCGCCGCCAGGATCACCAGGAGTCTACGTGTCCACGACATGTGCCGGAGAGTAGAGCATTGTTCAACTTCAGGAACCCCCCTCTGCACGACGAATGCCGTTGACTCGCCTCCTTATGATTCCTACGGTTACCCATAGGAATCCTTCGGCACCGGGAGCGCGCATGAGTGGCATCGAGCAGGCGAGGAAAACGGCCGAAGGGCTGGAGCACTCCGCCGGTTTCGGTAATCAGCACAGCTCGGAGGCGGCGCCGGGGGCGCTGCCGCACGGTCGCAACTCGCCGCAGCGCGCACCCCTGGGGCTCTACGCGGAGCAGCTGAGCGGCTCCGCGTTCACCGAGCCACGGGCGCACAACCGGCGCTCGTGGCTCTACCGGATCCGCCCGTCCGCGGCCCATCCGCCGTTCCGCCGGATCGACAACGGGGCGGTCCGCACCGCCCCGTTCACCGAGACCGTCCCCGATCCCAACCGGCTGCGCTGGGACCCGCTCCCGGAGCCCGCGCCCGGCACCGACTTCCTGGCCGGCCTGTGGACGCTGGGGGGCAACGGCGACGCGGGGCAGCGCAGTGGCATGGCCGTGCACCTCTACCACGCCAACACCGCTATGACAGAGCGTGTGTTCAGCGACAGCGACGGCGAGCTGCTGATCGTCCCCGAGCACGGCGGTCTGCTCATCCGCACCGAACTGGGCCTGCTGCGCGCCGAACCCGGCCACGTCGCGCTGATCCCGCGCGGTGTCCGCTTCCGGGTCGAGCTGCTCGACGCCACCGCACGGGGCTACGTCTGCGAGAACTACGGGCAGCCCTTCACCCTCCCCGATCTGGGCCCGATCGGCGCCAACGGCCTGGCCAACGCGCGGGACTTCCTCGCCCCGGTCGCCGCGTACGAGATCGTGGAGCGCCCGGTCGAGGTGGTCAACAAGTTCTGCGGCAACCTCTGGTCCGCGGCGTACGACCACTCCCCGCTCGATGTGGTCGCCTGGCACGGCAACCACACCCCGTACGTCTACGACCTGCACCGGTTCAACGTCATCGGCTCGGTCAGCTACGACCACCCGGACCCGTCGATCTTCACGGTGCTGACCTCCCCCTCGGACACCCCCGGTCTGGCCGGGGTCGACTTCGTGGTGTTCGCCCCGCGCTGGCTGGTCGGTGAGGACACCTTCCGGCCGCCGTACTTCCACCGCAACGTGATGAGCGAGTACATGGGCCTGATCGAGGGCGCGTACGACGCGAAGACGGCCGGTGAGGGCGGTTTCGTACCCGGCGGCGGCTCGCTGCACAACATGATGTCGGCGCACGGACCGGACCGGGAGACCTTCGACCGGGCGAGCGCGGCGGAGCTGAGGCCCCAGAAGATCGACGACGGTCTGGCCTTCATGTTCGAGACCCGGTGGCCCGTCACGGCGACCGGCCAGGCCACCACCGCCGGCCATCTTCAGCAGGGCTACGACGACGTGTGGCAGGGTCTGAGCCGCAACTTCAGGCCGTAACGGGCCCCCGTGGCACCGCCCCGTACCAGTGCCACGGAGCAGTGTCTCCCCGTGCCAGCGACGACGAATACAGGTGACCAGGTGTCTCGGACCCCTCTGAAGCCCCCCGCGCCCCAGGGGGCCGCCTTCGCACCCGACTCACTGGTCCTGAACCGCAAACTGCCGCTCTGGTACCAGGTCTCGCAGTCGTTGCGGGCCTCGATACTGGGCCGCACACCGGACGCCACCCTGCGGCTGCCGACCGAGGAGCAGCTCGCCGCGCACTACGGCGTCAGTGTCCTCACCATGCGGCAGGCGCTCAAGGAGCTGGAGACGGAGGGGCTGATCAGCCGGCACCGGCGGCGCGGCACCTTCATCGAGCCGCGTGCCCGCCGGGTGTCGCCGGTCCGGCTGCTCGGCTCGATCGACGCGATCGTGGCCCAGCAGTCGGGCGAGCTGACCACGCTGCTCGACCACGGCCCGCTCGCCGTGCCGGGCGATGTCGCCGAGCACTTCCCCGGCTGCCCCGAGGTGGTCGGCTACCGGCGGCTGCGGTGCGAGGAGGACTCCGGCGAGCCGACGAACTGGGCGCAGAACTGGCTCCATCCGGAGGTCGCGGCCGCGCTCGACCCGGCAGACCTGGAGCGCTGGCCGATGACCAAGGTGCTGCGCGACCGGGTCGGGGTCCGGATCGCGAGGATCACCGACACGGTCGAGGCCAGGCTGGCGGACCCGGTCACCGCCGATCTCCTCCGGGTCCCGCTGCTCAGCCCGATCCTGTACTACACGGGCGTGACGTACGACGAGAGCGGCCGGGTGGTCGATGTGGCGCAGATCCGTTACCGGGGCGACCGGTTCTCGTTCTCCGTCACGGTGGAGGCGCACTGACACCCCGCCCGGTACCCGCACAAAGGCGCCCTGACGCGGGGTCCCGCAGCGCCGTTACGATGCCGGGGAAGGCGGCAGACGTGGCGACGGGGAGGACGACACGGTGGCAGCTCCGGCAGCGGCCGGCTCCGGCGAGGACGCGTGCGGCCCGCTCCTCGACGACCTCATGCCCTGGTCCGTACGGCCGCTCAGGACCGGACGCGCCTGGGTGACGGCCCCGGACGCGGCCTCGCTCAGGGCGCGCTGGGAGCGCCTCGCACGGGCCGGGGACGCCGAGCGGGACCGGCTCTTCGGCCCCACCCGGTCCCGTACCCCGCACACTCCGGTGGCCGCGCTGCCCGGACAGACCACCGGAACCGCCAGGTTCGCCCGTGAGCCGGGCCCGTGCCCGGAGCCGGTACGGATCCTGCACGGCCCCTACGACGAGCAGTGGCTGCTCCCCGATCACCGGCTGATAGACGCGGCCCGGCCCGAACTGTGGCGGGTGGCCGACGGGCACCAGCTGTTCGTCGTCGAGCACGGCCGGATCCCCCAGGACACCGGGCCCGCGCTGTCCGTGACGGCACTGCTCCCCGACGGGCACTCCCCCGCGGGCCGCCCCGGCCGGATCCGGCCGCTCTACCGGCGCCCCGGCGGCCTCGAACCCAATCTGGCGCCCGGACTGCTCGCGCTTCTGCGCGCCCGGCACGGGGACGCGGTCTCCCCGGAGTCCGTGCTGGCGTGGATCCTGGCGGCGGCCCGGCACTCCCCGGCCGGCTGCGTGGTGCCGCTGCCCGCGGACACCGCGCGCTGGACGGCGGGGGTGGAGCTGGGCCGGGAGGTGCTGCGGCTCCAGCTGCGCGGGGCCCGCGGCGGGGAGCGGCCGCGGCTGCCCGGCGGGCGCCGCCCCTATGTGCGGGCCGCCGTGCCGCCCGCACCGCAGGAGCTGTCCTACGACGCCGAGGAGCAGGTGCTGCGGATCGGCACGGGCCGCATCTCGCCGGTGCCCGCCGGGGCGTGGGAGTTCCGGGTGGGCGGCGTACGGATGCTGGGGCTCTGGTTCGAACGGCGTACGGCGGCGGCCGGGGCGGACGGCCTGGAGGCCGTACGGCCGCCCGCCTGGCCGCAGGAGTGGACGTCCGAGCTGCTGGAACTGATCACGCTGCTCGCCCTGCTGGCCGAGCTGCGTCCCCGGCAGGACGCGCTGGCGCCCGGTCCGGGGATCGGCGCGCGGGAGCTGCGGGCGGCGGGGGTACTGCCGGTGCCGGCCGGGACACGGCGGCCCGCCTCCGTACTCGGTCACCAGGAGGAGGGGCCGGACGGCCAGTTCGCACTGCTGTGACCGCGTGCCGGCCCGCGTACGCCCGCCCGGCCGGTCACGCGGCGAGCCTCTCAGCCGGGCAGTGCGGCCGGCCGGTCCAGTGCGCCCAGCAGCGAGATAAAGCTCGACTCCAGGAACGCGCCGAGCTCCGCGAGCGCATCCGGTTCATCGAGCCGCCAGCTGGTGACGGCCTCCTCCGCGAAGGCCATCCAGGCCCGCGCGGCGACGAGCAGCCGCGGCGAGTCCGGCATCCCGAGCCGCCGCTGCCCCTCCTCCACCCGCCGGGCCAGGGTGGCGCGGGTGGACTCGACGATGTCCTCCACCGCGGGATGGCTGCCGGCCGCCCCGCGGACCAGCGCGAGATAGACCTTGCGGTGCTCAGTGACGTACGCCGCGAATCCGGCGATGAACGACCGCAGCCAGGCGACGGGCCCCAGCGACGGGTCCGGCTCCGTGGCCGCGGCGAAGTCGTCGCACTCCCGCCGCACCACGCAGCGGTAGAAGTCGCGTTTGGAATCGAAGTAGTGGAAGAGCAGCCCGCGGGAGATGCCCGCGCGGCGCGCCACATCGTCGGTGGAAAGCTCGTCCAGCGAACAATCGGCAAGCATGTCCACGCCAATAGATACCAGCTGCGCCCTTCGCTCGTCGGGACTCAGACGCGCGGCTCGCTTCTCGGGCATGCCGCCAGTGTAGAAGTATTTCGGCGCCGAATTACCTCGACGCCCAGTCGGCCGCCGACAGGCAGGCGCTCACAGCGGCTCCGGGGCCTCACGCGGACATGGCGACGCGCCACTGCCGACTCCGGGGATGACGGAAGAGCGGGCAGCGGCGCGATACCTGGACCGGGGCCGTCGGATCAGCGGCGGCTGCCGAAGAGCGAGCGTCGCAGTCGTCGCAGAGGCGCGAAGAGCGAGACCCGCGCACTCTTGCTCCGACGTGTGTGCGCGGCGTCGCGCGAGGTCAGCTCGCGCATCAGCAGCGTCGCCTCAGCGGAATCGCGCTGCGGGACGACAGGGCCGCCCAGCACCGCGAGATGGCGGTCGAGGCGCGAACTCGTCGCCCCGGTCCCGCAGGTAATAGCAGGCACTCGCGGCCTGCTTCGCACCGTTATCTGTTCCATGTCACTCCCCACCCGTACGAGGGCACCCGGCCCGGGCAGGTTAACCCTATCCCCCCGCGACGACACCCGTGTATCCCGGGCGCAGGATTGAGCACACACATACGGAGGTTGACGACGGTTCACCGACTTTGCCCGATTCCAGGGCGAGTTGGACAGAGCACCGATGACCGATCACCCCGGACCCGATCAGCGGAGGGCACTCCGAAGGTACCCGGAAGGTACCCGGAAGAGGGCCCCGGCCTGCGGGACCCCCTCCCGGCGGAGGGTTTTCGGCCGGGGTGTCAGGCGGCCGAGTTGAGGACCGGCAGATAGCCACCGGACTGCCCGGCGGCGAAGGGGTGGTACGACTCACCGATGTTGAGCAAGTTGAGACTGTGCAGCCAGACGCTTCCCGAGCAGATCTCGTGCCCGGTGAACTTCCCCGCGACGTCACCGAAGGTGAAGCCGTGGTCAGCGGCCCGCTTGGCGGTGGCCGCGTTCAGGTAGTCGGACGCGCCGTTGATGGCGGCGCGCACCTTGTCGCTGAGCCCGACGGCACAGCCGCCGCCGATCTTGTAGAAGCGTGGGTAGCCGAGGACGACGACATGAGCGGACGGGGCCTTGGCACGGATGGCGTCGTACACCGTGTTGAGCTTTCCGGGGAGTGTGGTGTCCACGTAACTGCGGGCGGTGGCGATGCGGTTGAGGCAGGTGGACTCCGACTGGAGGACACAGGTCGTCATGACGTCGGAGAATCCCGCGTCGTTGCCGCCGACGGAGATCGACACGAGGTCGGTCGAGGAGCTGAGCGGTCCCAACTGGCCACCCGTCACATCGCCGGTGCGCGCGCCCGAACAGGCGGTGAAGGCGAAGGAGGCGGGTGAGTGGGCGGCCGCCCAGAGCGAGGGGTAGGCGAGGGTGCTGCGCTTGCAGTTCCCACTGGAGCCGATGTAGCTGCCGGAACCGACTCCCGAGGAGTAGGAGTCACCGAGGGCTACGTAGTCGACGGCCTGTACGGACGGAGCGGCGTTCGCGGTGGCCGCCCCGGTCAGGGCGATGACTGCACCGAACAGGAGCGAGGACGAGAACGCCACGAGTCTGGACATTTTCATGGAATCTCCCTTGGATCGACCAGCAGGATCTCTGCCACATACGTGGTAGCAGCAGGGAGAGCCATTTCGGAAGTGTGCATGCCAAGTCCATCGGATGAGCTTCGGGCGCCGGTTCTCTGAGGGCGCGTCACCCCGGCGCGCCGGGGGATCGCGCGGGCGGCGGACCGCGGCGTCCGGCGCCACCGGCCCAGGCTGCGGGAAGTGGTGCAACCTGGGTGCGCCGGGTGCCCGGGTGACGGATCATGGGCGCCATGTCTGCCACCCCCGAGTCAGCTCTGCCGATCCGGCTCACCATCGACGACAGCGACTCCCCGTCCGACGTCGTCGACGCCCTGTTTCTCGGCCGGTTCGCGACGGGCGAGCAGTCGTACTCCCACAGCACCTCCCTCGACCGGGTCCGTAGCGGGGCCACGCTCCTGCCCTCGGACGCCACGGTGCTGCGCGCCGCCCGTGACGACGACCGCAGCGCCCTGCTCGCGGAGGGCGAGGGCTGGACGCTGCTCGTCTCCCGGTGGAACCGGGGCGCCGACGTCACGGTCACCGCGACCACCCCCGAACTGGCCCAGAAGGTGCTCGACGAGGCAACGAACGGCGCCCAGGACGAGCCCGATCCGCAGCCCGACAGCGTGACCATGGGCTTCTGGCACCTGTCGCCGCGCCGCGGCCCGTGCCGCACCACCCGGCAGATCACGGCCGGTGCCTGGGACGAGGTCCGCACCAACTACACCGCGCCGGTGGCCGACGCCATGGACGGCCTGATGAAGGTCACCCCGGACGACATCGCCGGCCGGCTGCTCCTGCTGCACGGCCCACCGGGCACCGGCAAGACCTCCGCGCTGCGCACCCTGGCCCGGTCCTGGCGGGACTGGTGCCAGGTCGACTGCGTACTCGATCCCGAGCGGCTCTTCAACGACGTCGGCTACCTCATGGACATAGCGATCGGCGAGGACGACGGCACGGCGAAGGGCCGCTGGCGGCTGCTGCTCCTGGAGGACTGCGACGAGCTGATCCGCGGCGAGGCCAAGCACACGGCCGGCCAGGCGCTGTCCCGGCTGCTGAACCTCACGGACGGGCTGCTGGGCCAGGGCCGCAACGTCCTCGTCGGGGTGACCACCAACGAGGATCTGGAACGCCTGCATCCGGCGGTCGTCCGGCCGGGCCGCTGCCTGGCCCGGATCGAGGTGGGCCCGCTGACCCGCCAGGAGTCGGTGGCCTGGCTCGGCACCGATGAGGGCCTGGGCCGCGACGGGTCCTCCGAGGGCGCGACCCTGGCGGAGCTGTACGCGCTGCACCGCGGCACGCGCCCCGCCTCGGTCCCGAAGCAGGACTCGGGCGCGGACGCGGGCCTGTACCTCTGACCAAGCGCGGGCCCCCCGCGCGAAACGAGCCGCCGAGCGCACGTTCAAGCCCGTCCGGCGATTGAGAACGCGGCGGCCCGCCGGACGAAGCGGCCCGCCGGACGCCCCGGCACCCGCACGACCGGCGCCACCCCTCACTCACCCCGTGTACACCGCCCGCACCGCGTCCTGCGCCAGCGCGAGGGCCTGCGCGCGGGACAGGCCCAGCCGCCGGGCCTGCTCGGCGTACTCCCGGGCGGCGGAGGCCGCGTTGCGCTCGGCCGCGTCCCCCGCGGCGGCGATGAACGTGCCGTTTCGCCCACGCGTCTCGATCACCCCGTCCGCCTCCAGCGCCCGGTACGCCTTGGCGACCGTGTTGGCGGCGAGGCCCAGCTCCTCGGCGAAGCCGCGTACGGTCGGGAGTCTGTAGCCCACCGGCAGTGCGCCGGAGCGGGCCAGTTCGGAGATCTGGGTGCGCAGCTGCTCGTACGGGGCGGCGCCGGAATCCGGGTCAACGGAGATCTTCAGAGTCACGGCCCGATTCTCCCCCCACGGCCCGAAGCCGCCCGCTCCCGCCCCGCCGCCGGGAAAATCACGGGCGGACCTGCGGTGCCTGCGGGTACGGTCCGCCGCATGACTGTCATCGTTCGCGACTTCCGCACCTCCGACGCCAAGGACTGGGTACGGGTGCGACGCGCGGCGCTCCCGTTCATGGTGACCACCCCGGAGTCGGTCGTCTTCGGCCTGGCGAACGCTCATCCCGTCAGGCGGCACCGCCTGCTGGTCGCGGAGGAGGACGGCGAGATCATCGGGACGGCCGAGGCGGGTCTCGCCCATGAGAGCCCCCGGCCCGGTCAGGCGTCCTGCAATCCGCACGTCCACCCGGAGCGGACCGGCCGGGGTGCGGGCTCCCTGCTGCTGCGCAAGGCAGAGGAACATCTCGCCCTGGCCGGTGCGACCGAGATCTACGCCTGGGTGCTGGACACCCCGCGCGACCGGGCGTTCGCGGAGCGGCACGGATACGGACCCAGCCGCCCGGCGCACTTCATGCGTCTGGATCTGGCCGGCGGCAAGCTGCCGCCCCGTCAGGAGCTCCCGGCCGGCGTCGAGCTGCGGACCGGCGCCGATTTCGACGACGACCCGCGACCGCTCTTCGAGGCGGATGCCGAGACGACGGCGGACGAGCCGAGCGACACCCCGGCCCAGCCGTCGGACTACGAGAAGTGGCTCACCGGGACCTGGGGCGATCCCGCGCTCGACCACCGCCTCACCTCGGTGGCGGTCGTCGACGGCGAGGTCGCGGCGTTCAGCGTGGCGCAGTGCGACGGGGCGGGCCGCTACTGGTCGGGGATGACCGGCACCCGGCGGGCGTACCGCGGCCGTGGGCTGGCGAAGCTCGCCAAGAACGACTCGCTGCACCGGGCGCGGGCGGCCGGGTACACCGACGCCTACACCGGCAACGACGCCGACAACGGTCCGATGCTGGCGATCAACCGCTGGTTCGGCTACGAGATCACTGCCACGGAGGTACGCCATGTCCGCAAGCTCGGCTGACGCCGGACTGACGGTCGTCCTGGTCAAGGCAGGAAAGACCAAGATCAGATATCCAGCCGCCCTGGTCGCCGACGACGGCACCCGGGTGACGCTGCGGGCGCCCTGGGCCGCCCCCGGGGTCCGTGACTTCGGCTTCGTACGCTTCGAGCCGGGTGACGTCTTCACCGAGCACTACTGGCGTGACGCCTGGTTCGCGGTGAAGGAGGTCCGCACGGGCGGCGGTGAACTCAAGGGATGGTACTGCGATGTGACCCGCCCGGCCGTGCTGCGGGACGGTGAGCTGATCGTCGAGGACCTGGACCTCGATCTGTGGGTGTCGGCGGACCGCTCCGACGTACTGCGCCTGGACGAGGACGAGTTCGAGGAGAGCGGGCTGGCCGGACACGATCCGGAGGCGGCGCGTGCCGCCGTCGCGGCGCTGGACGAGCTGGAACGCCTCGCCCGTGCGCCGGAGGGTCTCGCCGGCCTGCTGGGCTGAGCACCCCCGCACCGGTCCGCCCGGTCCGCCCCCGGGCACTCAGCCGACCACAAGCTCGACCTCGTACCCCGCCGCGTCCTCCAGGTACGCGGCCACGTGTCCGTCGCCGCCCGCATGCGGATGACGGTCCTGCAAGAGTGGCTGCCAGCCGTGCTCCGGGGCGCGGGCCACCAGCGCGTCGAGGGCCTCCCGGTCCGCCACGTGGAACGCCAGGTGGTTGAGGCCCGGACGGCGGCGCTCGTGCGCTCCGGGGACCAGGTCGGGCGACTGCTCGACGACCACGTAGCTGTCGCCCCTGCGCCAGCTGCGCCCGTGCGCCCACCGCTGGTACGGCTCATGGCCCAGCTCGCCCAGGAGCCAGCCCCATCCCGCCTCGGCCGCCGCCAGATCGGGCACCCACAGCTCGATGTGGTGGACCCTGCCGGTGCGGGCTCCGCCGGCCCGCAGCGGGACCGCGCGACGGGGCCCGCGCGGATCGTGGGCGACGGGGTCGCCGTCCTCGTGCCAGTGGATCAGGAAGCGCTCCCCCGCCCGGTAGCCGTCGAGCCCGGCCCTGCAGTACGCCACCATGTCGTCCGGAAGGGCATCCAGCGGGAACCAGGCCAGCTCCGAGCACTTGTCCGGCTCGCGGTTGTACGGCGGCCGGGCCGGGTCGTACTCCGCCTCGAAGAACCAGCCGGTCCGCGGACTGCCGCCGGGCCCCCGGTGCTGCATGACGAGGGCCACCCGCAGCTCCTGCGGCTCCAGCGCGATCCCGGTCTCCTCCGCCGCCTCGCGGATCATGCCCTCGCGGACGTCCTCACCGTCCTCCAGATGCCCGGACGGGGCGTGCAGCAGCCCGTCCGCGTACCCCGTACCGGCCCGGCGGGCGAGCAGGACGTCGGAGCCGCGCCGCAGGATCAGGTGCACGTCCACGACCTCGGTGTGCCGGCGGGGTGGTTCGGCGCGGGCCACCAGGGCGTAGCGCTCGTCATCGACGTCCTTGCCCCAGAGGTCGCGGTCGCCGGAGAGCCGTTCGTGGTGGATGCGCTCGGTGAACGGGGCGAGCAGCGAGGTGAGTTGCCCGGCGGACAGCCCGACCCCGTTCCACACGCCTTCGATCAGCACCAGTCTGCCGCCGGGCCGCAGCAGACCGGACCAGTGCCGCAGGACCGCCGCCGGGTCGGGGAGCAGCCACACCACGTGCCGGGCCAGGATCACATCGAACCGCTGCCGGCCGACGGGGGGCGCGGCGGCGTCCCCTGCGAGCACCTCCGTGCCCGTGCCGGCCAGCTTGGCGCGCGCCTGCTCCACCATGCGCGGCGAACGGTCCACCGCGGTGACCCGGTGCCCCTGCCCGGCGACGAGCAGCGCCAGGCTTCCGGTGCCGCATCCCAGGTCGAGGACCTCGGAACGCTCCCGGGGCAGCCAGCTCTCCAGCCGTCGCGCCCAGGCCTGCCGGACCACGGGGTCGAGCAGCCCGTGGTCCGGCTCCTCGTCGAAGGAATCGGCGGCGGAGTCCCAGTCGATCGTCGTCATGCGCCGATCGTGCCATCCGCCTCTGACAGCGGCGGATTCCCGGGAAGCCCCGGTCCGGACACGCCCCTATCCGACGGCCGAGGCGCAGGTGGTCGGGGTGGCGTGGGACGGGTCCAGGGCGTTGGCGACCTCGTGGTAGGCGATCCGGTCGATGGTCCCGATCGCCACGTGCTCGGACAGGTCGACCGAGCACAGGTCCTGGAGCAGCACGTTGTGCACGTCGGGCCCGTCCAGGAACTGTGTCCGGTACGGGGTCACGACCTCGTCGTACTTGGTCGCGATGACCGTGTAGTGCACGCCGGGCACGGTGTCGGGCAGCGAGTTGAGCTTGGTGACGAAGGGCGATCCGGCCACCTGGTCCGCGAGTCCCGGGGTGCCGGCGTTGAGCAGGTACTCGGCTCCGGGGAAGTACGGCAGCAGCTTCGTCAGGCCGAGGAGGGTGGTGCCGTGGTTGTCGGGCGCGAGTCCGATCATGGCGTTGACCTTGGCTCCCCCGCCGAGGAACTTCAGGTAGTAGTTGGGCATCATGCCGCCCTGGGAGTGGCCGACGACGTCCGCCTTGGGTGCCCCGGTGGAGGCGAGCACCTTGTCGACGAAGGTGGCGAGCTGCCCGGCCGACTTGTCGATCGGGCCGAGGCCGTTGAAGAGCGGCACGCCGGGGAGCTGCCCGTAGTCGAGCGAGTAGACGCAGTAGCCCCGGTTCACCAGGTAGGGGGCGAGGACGAGCCAGTTGTCGACCGAGTTCCCGAAGGTTCCGTGGACGAGGACGACGGGCCGGGGGTGGGCTGCGGAGGGTTTGCAGGAGTAGTCGTTCCAGCCGTGCGAGGTGGCTGTGGCGGCGGTGGGGGCGGCGGCAGCGGCGGTGGCCGTGGGGGCGGCGAGCGCGGCGACCGCGAGGAGCAGTGCGGCGAGGGTTCTGCGCGCTCGTGGGGTACGCGGCGCACGGGTCCAGGGCAGCATCGAGTGTTCTCCTTGCGGCTCAAGGGAGTTGCGATGTCTGTGCACCCTGCGGCCCGGACCACAAGTTCTGACGGTGTTCCACACGCCGTCTTCGGCGTGCTCATGCCAACTTACGCACGAGTAGGGTTTCCTGGGAAGTTACGCGTCGGTAAAAACTGATGGGCGGTAACCACGGTTTCCGGACAGCCCGCAGAAGCCACGGTGCACCGCCCCCGGGAAGGGCGGTGCACCGTGGCGAACTCGACTACGAGGCGGCGAACCGCGTGGGCGAGAACAGCGACAGGTCCTGGCTCGCGGCTCCCTCGGTGACCAGCTCGCGCAGGGACTCCCCGATGGCCGGGATGAACTTGAAGGCGTGGCCCGAGGTGCCGGCCGCCACGGTGATCCGGCCGTGCTCCGAGGCCCGGCCGATCACGAATGCCTGGTCAGGGGTGTTGTCGTAGAGGCACACCGCACTCCTGCGGTACTGGCCGCCCACCCCGAGCCGGGGGATGCGGGTCCGCAGGAAGTCCTGGATCTCCGTTATCTCCTCCGCACGCACGAACCGGTCCACCCGGTCGGGGTCGGCGGGGGTGCCGCCGCTGTGCACGCCCGCCTTCACCCCGCCGTGCAGACCGTTCGCGGCCGGGTGGCCGTAGCCGACCATGCCGTCGCCCTCCCAGATCCAGTACGGGAAGCGGCCGGGCTGGAACTGCTCCGCGCCGCCGTCCGGCTGGAACCAGAGCATCACCTTGCGGAGCACCTGTACCGGCATTTCGAGCGCGGGCAGCAGTCCCGGCGTCCAGCAACCCGCGGTCACGACGACATGCCCCACGTCATAGGTCGCCTCGTTGGTGCGTACGCGCACCCCGCCGGTGCCCTCCGTGATCTCGTGCACCTCCTCGAAGAAGCGGAGCTCCGCGGAGTACTTCCGGGCGAGCTCCAGCTGGATGCGGACGGTCTGCTCCGGCTGGACGTAACCGGAGCCGGGGTCGAAGACCGCCGCGCACTCCTCATCCGGAGTGAACTGCGGGTAACGGGCGTGCACTTCGTCGGCCGTCAGATACTCGTGCGTGAGCCCCGACTGCTCGGCGCTGGCACGGGCCGCCGGGACCAGCGCGCCGTCGGCGGGCCCGATGCACAGACCTCCCGTGCGGTGGAACAGCCGCTCCCCGCACTCCTCCTCCAGCTCGGACCACAGCGTGTAGGCGCGGCGCAGATACGGCACGTATCCGGGCCCCATGAAGTACGCCTGCCAGACCCCCCGGGACTCTCCGTGGCTGGCGCCCTGATCGTGGACGGGGCCGAACCGCTCCAGGCCGAGCACCCGCAGCCCGGCGGCGGCAAGCGAGCGGCAGGCAGCGCTCCCGAGGCCCCCCAGTCCCACCACGGCGACGTCATATCGTTCCATCAGGCCGTTCCTCTCTTGGATGAACTCCCGGACGCACCTTCGGATGCTCCGTCCTTGGTTTCCGCAGCGGTGCTTAACCGCGCCATCTCGCAGGCGAGCTCCCGGTGGGTGCCGTGCGCGCTCGTGGCGAAGTGATGCGTGGTCCGCTCCCTGGTCTCCTCGTCCAGCTCCTGGCTGAGCTTGAACATGCCGTCGACCTCCGCCACCTGGAACTCGAAGGCGCCGACGTGGGGCACGATTTTCTCGAAGTACTCCAGGGAGCCACGCATGTCCCAGCCGTGTCCGAAGCCCCCTTCGAGCACCTCGACGGTCCGGTGGATGACGTCCAGCGTCTCCTTGCCCGCGGGCAGCGGCCGGATCGTGCCGTGGACGTGCACGGCGGTGAAGTTCCAGGTGGGCGCGGCCGGCGTACTCTCGTACACCACGGGCGAGATGTACCCGTGAGGCCCCCGGAAGATCAGCAGCGAGGGCTGCTCACCGGCGCTGAGCTGCCGCCAGTGCGGGTTCGCCCGGTTCAGATGGCCGATCAGCCGGTGCCCGCGCAGATCCACGGGGCCGTGCTCCAGAGCGGCCTCGACGTCCGCGGGGACGACGACCGGAAGGTGGGTGGCGAGCGGCCAGGGGTCGGCGCCGGTGACGAGCGTGGCCAACGGGCCCGCGCGGACCACCGTTAACGCCGCCTCCGGGCTCCCCTGATAGTGGTCGGGAACGTACATCGCTGCGGTTCTCCTTTTCGGCGCACCGGCCTCGGAATGCTGCGATCGGCTACATGCGGCCCAGCAGCGAGGAGGCGATCTCCCCCGCTCGTACGGCCGTGTTGGAGAGAAGAGTGGAAGACAGGCCGTGAGTGTGTTCCGTGGCGCCCTGCACATAGAGGCCGCAGCGCACCATGTCCTCCGTCTGGACCCGGTAGTCGCGGTTCACCCGGAGCCCGCCCGCGGCGTCCCGCCGGCAGAGCTTCATGATCTCCGGATCCACCAGGTCGTCCGGGGCCACCGGACGGTATCCGGTCGCGTACACCAGATAGTCGGAGTCGACTTCGTGGCGCTCCCTGGTCGCCAGGGACTCGATCGTCAGGCGAAGCCCGGAGGCCTCCCGTACCCCGACCAGGCGTGAGACGTTGTCGATGATGAGCCGGCGCTCGTCGGTCACCTTCTCCTGGTACCAGATGCGATACAGCTCGGCGATCAAGTCCTGGTCCACCACGGAGTAGTTGGTGTTCCCGTGTCGATCGACGAGCATCTCGCGGACGGCCTGCGGCGCTCCGAAGAACTCGTCCACCGCCGCCGGATCGAAGATCCGGTTGGCGAACGGGGAGTCGTCCGCCGGGTTGTAGCCGTACGGAGAGAACACGGCCCGCACCTGGGCCTGCGGAAAGCGGCCGTGGAGGTACGCGGTGACCTCGGCCCCGCTCTGACCGGCGCCCACCACCGTGAAACGCACCGGCGCGTCCTTCGGGATGTCTTCGAGCCGGGAGAGCAGCCGGCTGCTGTGCCAGACGTGCTCCGACTCGGCCGTTCCCTCGGGCAGATGCGGCCGAAGTCCCGGTGCGAGCACCACGTTCCGCGCCGACCGCACCTCGTGGCGCACGCCTCGCTCCCCCGGCTCCGAGTGCGTCAGGTGCACCCGGAACCGGTGCACCTCCCCATCCACCCACTCCGGCTCGATCCGGCTGACCTCACTGCCGTAGGTCACCCGGTCCGAACAGGCCTGTGCGGCCCATTCGAGGTAGTCGTGGAACTCGACCCGGCTGGGGAACAGCGCCTTGTGGTTGATGAAGTCGACCAGGCGCTCACGGTCGTGCAGATACGAGAGGAAGGAGTACGGGCTGCCCGGATTGCGCAGCGTCACCAGGTCCTTGAGGAAGTGCACCTGCATGGTGGCACCTTTGAGGAGCATGCCACCGTGCCAGGAGAACCGGGAGCTGCGATCGTAGAAGTGGACTCTCGGCCGGGGGCGCTCCACCTCGCTCAGCGCGATGGCGAGGGCGAGGTTGGACGGCCCGAAGCCGACGCCGAGCACGTCGAGCGGGGCTCCGTCCGCCGGGTCGTGCGGCGCGGCGGACCGGGCGGTTTCCAGGGGCGTGGTCAAGGTGGTCTCCAGGAAGGTGGCGGCTCCTCGGCACACGCGGACGGCACCGCCGAGAGGATGGGCAGCAGGTCTTCGCAGGTGTGGCGCCGAGCGATCCGTTCGAGGGGCTACGGCCGGGCATCTGTCAGGCTCTTCGCCGCCAGCGGCACCGTGATCCGCACGGTGTCGGAGAGCGGCCCGTACTCCGCGGGCCCCGCCCCCTCAGCGAGCACGGCGCTCAGCAGGGTGCGTCTTCCGCACAGGGTCTGCGCCGTCAGCGCTGCCACGCCCTGCTGAACACACCGCTCGGCGAGTCGGTGCAACAGCAGCCGACCCAGCCCGTTGCGTTGCCAGGTGTCCTCCACCAACAGCCCGAGCTCGGCCACTCCCGGGCTGTACGGATGGGTGCTGCCCAGCGCGATCGCCTGCCCCGGAGCGACGACCGGGGCGACCAGCAGGGCGTCCGTCCCCGCCTTCCGCGACAGCGCCGCGCACAGATGGGCCTCGGGAATGTCCGGGCCCACGGACAGGAACCGGTGGTAGCGGGTGAGCGGCGTGCACCTGCGGTACATGAGGCGGAGCGCGGTCTCGTCCGCCGGGGTAACGGGCCGCACCGCGAACTCGTCCGATCCGTCGGCGGATGCACACCTCGCCATGGGCCCCTCCTGTTCCGGCACAGTGTTGATGCACTACACGGCAGTCTGGCCCGGATATCGGCGGGTTGAACGTGGGACCTTGGTCCTATTGATGGGGAACGAGCGACCCTGTCACTCTGTTCCACCATGGACGCAGCGAAACCGGAAATTCTCTACAACCCCCGTGATCCGAAGATGCGCAGCGACCCTTATCCGTTCTATGCACGGTTGCGCGAGACGGAACCGGTTCATCGGACTCCCTTCGGATTCTGGGTCGTTTCCGGATATGACGAGTCCGCACAACTCCTCCGCGACCCACGGCTCACCAGCGAATATCACAGGGACGCGAAGTGGGCGGAGCACCGGGGCGGCTGGCACAGCCCCGTGGTGGACGACACCCGAATGTGGATGCTCATGCTGGACGGCGCGTCCCACCGACGCATCCGCGGCCTGGTCAATCCTGTGTTCAGCGCGCGTTCCGTGGAGGATATGCGTCCCCGCATTTCCAGCATTCTGGAAAAGGTCCTGGACGACATGGGGGCCGGGGAGGGCATCGACCTCATCGACGGCCTCGCGCTGCCCCTGCCGGTGACGGTGATCTGCGGGCTGGTCGGCCTCCCGATGGAGGACCGGGACCAGTGCCGGCGGTGGACCGAGGCGATCGGGCACGTGGTCGACCCCGCCCTGGACGAGACGACCCAAAAGATCATGAACAGCTCGGTCGTCGAGTTCCGCGCCTATATCGCCGAACACCTTGCCAAACGGCGCACTCATCCGCAGGACGACATCCTGTCCCGGCTCATGCTCGCGGAGGTGGACGGCCAGCGGCTCTCCGACGACGAGATCATCGCCAACGTGCTGTTGCTGTTCAACGCCGGGCACGAGACGACGGTCAACCTCATCGGCAACGGCATGCTGGCGCTATTGCGCCACCCCGACCAGTTGCGTGCCCTGCGGGAGAACCCGGGACTGATCGAGGAGGGCGTCGACGAATTCGTCAGGTACGACGCCCCCGTGCAACTCGTCGCGCGTATTGCCACCGCGGACGTGGAGGTCGGCGGAAAAACCATTCCGGCCGGATCGAAACTCATGATCCTGCTCGGCGCCGCCAACCGTGATCCGCGCCGGTACGCACATCCGGACACGTTGGACATGACGCGCACCGCTATCAAGCCATTGGCCTTCGGCGGCGGTCCGCACTACTGCATCGGCGCCCTGCTCGGAAAGATCGAGGGCCGGCTCGTCTTCGACGAACTGCTGCGGCGCTACCGGAACATCTCGCTCACCACGGAGGACGTTGTGTGGCGCCCCCACGTGAATTTCCGCGGGCTGAGCGAGTTGCGAGTCGATCTCGTTCCCTGACCTCATGCCGAACGGCCCGCGCTTCGTCCCCCCGCGAAGCCTGCGGGAATGCCATGAAAGGACTCGATCAATTGCGCAGCTCCCTGCTGTCCGGCGACACCCTCACGGAGAGCTTCCTCCACCACACCCAGGCCTCACCCGACGCCGTGGCCGTCTTCCCCGGCAGTGAGGAGCGCATCTCGGGGTCCCAACTCGGCGAGTCCTCGCTGCGGTGCGCGGTCGGGCTGATGGAGCACGGGGTCGGCCCCGGCTCCGTCGTCGGCCTGCTCGTCCCCACGGACGCCCGCTTCCTCACCCTGTTCTTCGGGGTGCAGCGCACCGGCGCGGCCTGCAGTGTCCTGCCTCTGCCCGCGGGCTTCGGCGACGAGCAGGGCACAGCCCGCCGGCTGGCCCGCGTCCTGCGCATCGCCGGCATCCGTCATCTCGTGCTCGGGGCCGCCTTCGCGAGCCTCGGTGCCCTCCTCACCGAGCAGGTACCCGGGCTCGTTCTCATCGACCCCGAGGTCTCCGCCCCCGGCGGCGCGCACCGGCTGCCCGCCGTCGACCCGACCGCCCTGTCGGTCGTCCAGTTCACTTCGGGCAGTACCAGCGCCCCCAAGGGTGTGATGCTCACCCAGAGCGCGATGGCCGCGGGCCTGCGCGCCTGCGTGGTCTCCGGGGAGTTCAGTCCGGACGACGTCTTCATGCAGTGGGTGCCCACCTTCCACGACATGGGTCTGGTCGGACTCTGCTCGCATCTGCTCAACGGCGCCGATGTGCACGTGTTCACGCCGACCGCGTTCCTCCGCCGTCCCGCGCAGATCCTGAAGTACTTCGCCGAACAGCGCGGCACGGTGATCACGGGACCCAACTTCTCGTACGACCAGTTCGTGGACGCCACGCCGCCGGAACTCGTCAAGGAGCTCGACCTGTCCGCCTGGCGGCTCGCCTTCAACGGGGCGGAGCCCGTGAGCGCCGAGACAGCCGAGCGCTTCACCACCCACCTGGCGCCCGCCGGCCTGCGCGACAGCGTCATGTACCCCGTGTACGGCATGGCCGAAGCCACGCTCGGCATCACGTTCCCCCGGCCGGGCAGTCCGGTACGGATCCTCTCGCTCGACCGGGACGAACTGGCGGCCACCGGTCGGGTGGTCCCCGTGGAGCGCGGCGTCCGCGGCGCCAAGGACGCGGTGGGGCTCGGCGGTGCTGTGCATGGCATCGAGATGCGACTGGTCGCCGACGACGGCCGGGAGTGCGGGCCGGGCGAACTGGGCGAGGTACAGATCGCCGGACCGGCCGTGACCTCCGGCTACTACAACAATCCCGAGGCCACGGCGGCCGCCTTCGACGGACGATGGTTCCGCACCGGCGACGTCGGATTCCGGCACGAGGAAGACCTGTTCGTGACCGGCCGCGCCAAGGACATGGTGATCGTCCGGGGCCAGAACTACTTCCCCGACGACGTCGAGGCTGTCGCCCGCGAGGTTCCCGGCATCTACCGCAAGCGCTGCGTCGCCTTCTCCGATCTGGCGGAGGACGGACGTGAGGTGGTCCGGGTGGTGGTGGAGGCCGACCCGAAGAAGGCCGGGGGCGATCTGAAGGCCGAGATCACCGCCAGGGTCGTTCAGGAGATGGACTTCACCGACGTCCGGGTGCACCTGGTCAAGCCGCGCTGGATCACCCGTACCACCAGTGGCAAGTGGCAGCGCTCGCGCACCCGTCAACGACTGGCGGAACTGGCCGACATCACGGCCGCCGACGCGCGGCCCGGCGACCGAACCGAACCGGAGGAGACCCCGTGACCACCCCGCACAGGCTGGAGGCCGCCCGCAACCCCGACGCGGAGGCCCTGCACAGCTACGACGTCTTCCCCGCGTACCAGAACGCCTCGTGGGAGATGAGCGACATTCCGTGGGACGACTTCCGTCCCGATCTGGTACGCCCCGAGTACATCGCCTTCGCGATGGGCGCGGTCATGGGCGAGTCCAACTCGATCGCCGCGCAGCACGGCTTCTTCAACGAGTTCGTCGACGACTACGACTTCTCGGCCTTCGTCTGCCTGTGGGGCTATCAGGAACTCCAGCACCACCTGACGTTCAAGAAGTGGCTGCGGCTGGCCGGCACCGATGTCGGCTACGAGCAGATCAACGCGATGCGTGCGCCGTACCCGCCGGGCATCACGCCGTCGGCGACCCTCGCCACCAACATCATCTCCGAGATCGCCACCAACCACATGTACAAGTGCGTGAGCCGGGCCACGGAGGAGCCGGTCATCGCCGCGATCATGAAGCGGGCGAGCGGCGACGAGGCACGCCACGCGCGGGAGTTCATCCACTACACCGCCCGCCGGCTGGTCAGCCACCCCGAGGAGCTCGCCTCGGTCCTGGAGACCTTCTACGTCTACATGGCCGATCCCGAGGGCCGTTACAACCACCCGGTCAGCAAGTTCAAGAGCAACCTCCCCGAACTCGACGGCCACGTCACCATCGACGAGGTCTTCCGCCACTTCGGCGAGGTCGACGACGGTACCGAGTGGGACCGCATCTACCGGCAGCTGTTCAACACGCTTGCGGAGCTCACCGGCCAACCCGTGGAGAAGCTCCGGGACATCCGGCGCATCCTCGCCGAACTGCCCCGGGCCGAGGTCGCCGAGGGCGGAGCGCGATGACCGAGAAGGTCACCCCTGTCGAGCTGCCCTGGCTCGACGAACCGCGCTTCCAGTGCTTCGGCTGCTCGCCCCGCAACAAGATCGGCCTGGCCCTGGAGATGTTCCGTCTGGACGACGGCCGGCTCGCCACCGACGTCACCTTCTCCGACGACTACGCCTCCTACCCCGGGGTCGTCCACGGCGGCATCGTCAGTGTCCTCGTGGACGAGCTGATGGGCGACCTGATCGCCCTCGACCGGGGCATGCTGGCCTTCTCCGTCACCCTGCGCACCAAGTTCCTGCGCCCGATGCGGACCGGCACCCACTACCGGGCCGTCGCCCGGATCATCCGGGAGGGCAAGGGCGTGGTGCACGCCGAGGCCGATGTCCTCGGCCCCGACGGCAGCCCGCACGTGATGGCCAGCTCCGCCTACCAGCCCATCAGCTCGGTGCAGGCCGAAGACCATATGGGCCTGGTCGGCGCCGACCGCGACCGTCTCGCACACTTCTTCGACCACGCGATTGGATGACCATGTCCCAGCAGATCAGCCCGCAGCCCGCCTCCCCGGAGGAGTCCGCGGTCCTCAAGGAGGTCCTGGCTCAGACCGCGAAGGAGCTGGGCATCGGCATCGACGACATCGCCGAGGACTCCGTCCTCAAGCAGCTGCCCGGCGCGGACTCGGTGCGTCTGCTGCGGGTCGTCGCACAGGTCGAGCGCGTCTATGACGTCGAGTTCGAGGACGAGGACATCTTCGACGTCGGCACCCCCCGGCAGCTCGCGGACCTCGTCCTCAACCAGGCCCGTACGGAGGCCTGAGGATGACCACCCACGCACGGGCGGACAACCGCCCCGAGCTGCACGCCGGGCGCGAAGGCGATCTCGCCCTCCCGCCCGAGGACGCGCGGCGGGCCACCAACGAGCACTACGAGCTGCCCCCCGAGGTGTTCAGGGCCTTCCTCGACGAGCGGGTCAAGTACAGCTCCGGCCTCTATCGCACCCCGGACGCCACCCTGGAGGAGGCGCAGACGGCCAAGCTGCACTTCGTCGCCGAACGCCTCGGGCTGCGCGGTGGTGAGTGCCTTCTCGACATCGGCTGCGGCTGGGGCAGCCTCACCCTGTTCATGGCCGAGGAGTACGGCTGCGAGGTCACCGGCGTCACCCCCTCCGCCCCGCAGGCCGAGTACATCCGGCAGCGGGCCGTCGAGCTCAAGGTGGGCGACCTGGTCGACATCCGGGTCGGCTCCTACAGCGATCTGGAGATCGACGGACGCTACGACGCGGCCACGATGCTCGGCTCCATCATCCACATGCCCGACCGCGTGGCCGTGCTGCGCAAGGTGTACGGCTCGCTGCGCAGGCAGGGTCGGCTCTACCTCTCCGAGAGCTGCTTCCGCAGCACCGAGGTCTACCAGGAGTTCGCCGCCCGGCCCGGGACTCGGCACGTCACCGAGACGATCTTCGGCTTCGCCGACATGGTGCCCTTCTCCCATCTCATCGAGGCGACCGAGTCGGCCGGCTTCAGCCTGGAGGGGCTCGACGACCTCACCGCCCACTACCACCGCACCATCGAGGAGTGGGAGCGCCGCGCGGAGGCCAACCGCGACCAAATCGAGGCCGCCGCCCCCGGCATGACCGAACCGCTCGTACGGTACCTGCGTACCGCCAACGCCGGCTGGGGCTACACCTCCAAGCACTACGCCCTCACCGCGGCCAAGTCCCGCCTCGGACCCAAGGCGGGATCATGACCGAGACGGCCGTACTCGGCGATCTGCTGCCCGCCCTGCAGATGCACGAACTCGTCGACCAGGCGGTGACCCGCGCCGGGGAGCGGTCCTGGACCATCGCCGAGCTGGACTGGGACTCCCTGCGTCCCGAACGGCTCAGCGAGACCGATCGCTCCGCGGTGCGGTTCATCACCTTCGTCGAGGACCACATCCCCGGCTACCTCTCCCACTTCCTGGAGGCGTTCCCGGTCGCGGACGCCGAGCAGGAGCTGGAGCGGTTCGGGTTCAACCGTGAGTACTTCCGCTTCCTGGTCGCCTGGGCCGGCGACGAGGAACGACATGCCTCGGCCCTCGGCCGCTACCAGGTCGAGACCGGCATGGCGACCCGTGAGGAACTGCTCACGAGCCTCGCGGAGGAGGGACGCAAGAAGTTCGTACTGCCCTACGAGCACCCCGTCCAGTCCTTCGCGTACACCTTGATCCAGGAGAAGGCGACGCAGCTGTTCTACCAGCGGTTCCGCGAGACGGTCAGTGAGCCCTTCCTCAAGGACCTGCTCGGTCGGCTCGCCCGCGACGAGGCCCGCCACTTCGCCTTCTACAGCAATCTCGTCGGCGCCTACGTCGCGCGGGACGGCGCCGCGTCCGTCCCCGGCCTCAAGGACGTGATCGCCACCTTCCGGATGCCGCTCGCCGACACCATGAAGGGGTATTGGCGCTGGTCCCTGAAGGTGGCCGACGCCACCTCCTACGACCACACCGAGTCGTACGACGCGCTGGTGCGCCTGGTGCGGGGCTTCGTGGACACCCCCGGCGAGCCCAGCGTCGATGACCTGGGCGACTTCGTCCAAGCCATCCGGCGTGTGCGGTGAGCCCGGACGGCGCCCCGGTCCTGGTGGTCAGCTGCGACTGGGCCGGCCGGGACGCGCCGGAGGAACTGCTCGGGGAGCGCGAACGGGCCCACGCGGAAGGGCTGACCGGGGCCCGGCGCGCCGAGTGGGTCCGCACCCGGCTCACCGCCAAGGCGGCGGTCCACTGGGCCACCGGGGACCGCCGCGTCCAGATCCTGCCCGACCCCGGCGGCGCCCCCCGGGTCTGGGGCACGCCCTCCGGGGCGGCCGTCTCGCTCGCCCACACCGGCGAGGTCGCCGCCTGCGCGGTCACCCGCGCGGGACCGGCTCACCCGATCGGTGTGGACGTCGAGCCCGTGGACGCCCGCAACGACATCCTGCTGCCGAGGCTGCTGGGCCCGGACGAACCGTCCTGCGCCGTACCGGGGACCCCGCCGGTGCCGCTGCCGTCCGGCTTTCTCGCCACCGTCCTGGCTACGTGCAAGGAGGCGGCGCTCAAGGCGTATCGGCGGCCTTCGCCGGCGCTGCGCGACTACCGGCTGCGCCGGGGGCCCGACGGCCGGCTCAGGGTGCGGGCCGTCGGTACTTCCCAGCACGAACTGAGTGTGTGGTGGTCCTGCCGCGCGGGCCGGGTGACCGCCGTCTGCGGCATCGGGCGGATACCGCCCGTCCGCCGCACGGTCTCCGCCGAGAGCGTCCTCGCGTCCCTCCGCGGCGACTCCCGGCCGCCCCGCGTCACGCGCCGAGGCGGCTGAGGGCAGCGAGGGAGGGGCTGGGG
>CBRG010000145.1 GCA_000470535.1 Streptomyces sp. AW19M42 | reverse complement strand
GGGAACGCGTGGTGCTGGCGGGCGAGCAGCCGAGCGCGGACCGGGTGCCCGCGGGCTGTGTCTTCGTGGACCGCTGTCCGCTCTACCGCCTCGCCGGCGAGGACGTGCGCCGGCGCTGTCGTACGGAACGCCCCGAGCCGACCGAGGTCGCGGAGCGGCCCGGCCACCAGTACGCCTGTCACGCCGTCTGAGACCAAGCGGCTCTCCACGGCCGCACGGCCCAGCCCCCCACCGGGCCTCCCCGCCCGGCTCCACCGAACCAGAAGGAACCCTTTCGCCATGCGCGCAAGACTGGCCCTGCCCATAGCCCTCGTCGCCGCCGTCTCCGTCGCCGCCACCGCGTGCCAGTCCTCCTCCGGGGACGACGGTACCGACGGGAAGAAGGACGCGCCCAAGGCCGCGTCGGCCGCCGTCGACTACAACCCCCAGCCGTACGAGAACATCAGGGACGGCGGCACGTATACGACGGTCGGCACCTTCGACGACCAGGGCAACCCGTTCAACGTCAACGCGACGCTGACCGCGTCCCGGGTGTGGGGCTGGTACAACGCCGACGCGATCACGTACTCGCCCACCGGCGAGGTGCGGTACAACGCGGACTACTACAGCGATGTGAAGGTCGTGGTCGAGGGCGGCGACCAGAAGGTCACCCTGACGATCAACCCGAAGGCCGCCTTCAACGACGGCACCCCGATCGACTGGAAGGCCATCGAGGCCACCTGGAAGACCAACAACGGTTCGGACAAGGAGTTCGCCGCCTCGTCCACGGACGGCTACGACCAGATCACCTCGGTCGAGCAGGGCAAGAACGCCAAGCAGGCCGTCATCACCTTCAAGGGCGTCAACGCTTCCTGGTCGACCCTGTTCACCACCTTCCTGCACCCGAAGGCCGCCACGGTCGGGAACTTCAACAAGGCGTACGTGAAGAAGGCCCACCCGGAGTGGGGCGCGGGCCCGTACACGGTCGGCAAGTGGGACACGCACTCCGGCAACATCACCTTCGTCCGCAACCCGAAGTGGTGGGGCAGGAAGGGCAAGCTCGACAAGCGCGTCTACGTCAACCTGGAGTCGACCGCCGGGGTCAACGCCTTCAAGAACGGCCAGATCGACAACGTGTCCGCCGTGGACGCGGAGAGCCTGAAGCAGGTCAAGGGGCTGAAGGGCACGGAGATCCGCAGCGGTGGCTCCCCCTTCGAGTACTCCCTGTACTTCAACACGAAGTCCGCGGTGCTCTCGGAGCCGGCCGTGCGCAAGGCCATCGAGCAGAGCATCGACCGCACGCAGATCGCGAAGATCCAGTTCCAGGGGCTCGACTACCAGGAGCCGCTGCCCGGTTCGGCCGTGCTGTACAGCTTCCAGAAGGGGTACGCGGACAACCTCTCGGCCGTACTGAAGTACGCGCCGGACGAAGCCGGGAAGGCGCTCGACGCGGCGGGCTGGAAGCCCGGCACGGGCGGGGTCCGGGTCAAGAACGGCAAGCGGCTCGACGTCGGGTACACGCTCCTCGGGGACGATCCGCTGGGCAAGGCCACCGCGGGCGCCCTCGCCGCGATGCTGAAGCCGGTCGGCGTCCACCTCGTCATCAAGAAGGGCGACGACGCGGACTTCGCCAAGGTCCTCAGCGACCGGCGCTTCGACCTCTTCCTCTCGGGCAACCGCTCCATGGACCCGTTCGGCGCCCGCTACCTGTGCGACTTCTACTGCTCGGACCGCGACTCCAACATCACCGGAGCCGGAATGCCCGCGCTGGACAGGGAGATCCGCTCCACCACGGAGATCGCCGACCTCGGCAAGCAGTCCGCGGCGGTCAACGAGATCGAGCAGAAGGCGCTGCGGCAGTACGCCTTCCTGCCGCTCTTCAGCGGCCCCTCGACCTACGGAGTGAAGAAGGGCCTCGCCAACGTCGGCGCGACCCTCTTCAACACCCCGCTCCCGGAGACGGTCGGCTGGCAGAAGTGACGCCGGGCGGCAGCTGGGGACCGGCCTCGATCAGGTGGTGCAGGACCCGGCGCAGGTTCTGGTCCGAGAGATCGGGGCGCGCGCACGGAGTGTCCAGCGGCAGGCCCGCGGTGATCTCCCGTGAAATGGCCCCTGCTCCTCGAAGTACGCCGCCCAGTGCCCGGCCGTGTCCCGCTTGTCGACACGGAAGTCCTCGTCGATCCAGCCCTCTTCCGCCGTCGCGGGCCACTCGCCGGGGAGCACCCGCCCCGCGACGATGACCTGGAACCACCGGCGTTCCCAGAGCGCCGAGTGATTGAGCAGACCCGGCAGGGAGAGCGAACTCGCCGTCGGGGTCCGGCGGGCGTCCGCGTCCGACACACCCTCGATCTTCCGGAGCAGACCGGCGCGCTGCTTGTCGAGGAAGCCGCAGAGGGCGTCCCGCTCGCCGGACACGGAGAACTGATGGGTTGTCATGCCTCCCGACGCTACCGGTTCGGCAGAACGCGTCCGGGGCGGCCCGGCCCGTCGGGTCCGGCGCGCTCGCAGGTGCCTTGAGGGGGCGCGGGACCTGCGGACCTGTCGCGGATCGCCTGTGTTTGTCGCCGCCCCCCTGCAGCTTTGTCCGCGGTCCGTAACGGGGGGATCTTGCTGGTGCGTTCGTGTGTCTTCATAGGGGCAGGGCATCGGCGGAGACAACAAAGGGGTGGGCGGACATGGCTAAGCACAAGGGAAGGGGATGGCACGGCAGGCTTCTCGCGGCAGCGCTCGGAGTGACGGCGGTGGCCGCGGCCACCTCGGTGTGGACCGCGCAGGCCGACACCACCGGAGGGCGGCAGCCCCAGGCGCGTGCCTCCGCACCGGCCAACGGGCCGGCGGGCAAGGTGGCGGCGGACATCGCGCACGCCTCCGACCGTGGCGCCCGGGGCGTCAACATCACCATCGACGACGGACCCGACCCGACCTGGACCCCGCAGGTGCTGCAGCTCCTGAAGGACAGCGGCGTCAAAGCCACCTTCTGCATGGTGGGCACACAGGCCCAGGCCCACCCGGACCTCGTCAAGGCGGTCGTGGCGGGCGGTCACCGGCTCTGCGACCACACCATCTCCCACGACACCGCGATGGACCACAAGTCCGAGGCCTACCAGTCCCAGCAGATCCTGGACGCCGAGCGCATGATCACCAAGGCGTCCGGTGGTGTCCGGCCGCAGTACTACCGGGCCCCGGGCGGCGCCTTCACCCCGTACAGCCGGCACCTCGCCGCATCGCGGGGGATGCGGCCGCTGGGCTGGAACGTCGACACCAAGGACTTCGAGCACCCCGGCGTGGCCGCGATCGTGGCCACCGTGAAGAGCGAGATCTCCAACGGGCCGACCATCCTCTTCCACGACGCCGGCGGGGACCGCGCCGAGACCCTCGCCGCGATGCGCGAGGTGCTGCCCTGGCTGAAGGAGCAGGGGTACACCTTCGGTTTCCCCGTGCGGTAGCAGGCGAAGCCCTCCCGCACTGAGCCCCGTATCGCTCCCCGCCGCTTCCCGAAGGCCCCGCACGAGTCCCCCTCGTGCGGGGCCTTCGCCGTCCTGCCGCGGCAGGTCAGAACCCCTCGGTGTGCCCCATGATCTCCCGCACCGCGTCCGCGAGTTCCCGATCTCCGCGGCAGTTCACGTCACCGTGGTAGGACAGCCGTGAGGGGCGGGTGGCCCTGAGTCATACTGGGCGCCGGGTTCGGGAGGGGCGTACAGCGTATGAGGTATGGGGAAGACGGCGCGGGCCTGCCGGAACATATCGGCGGGTACGCCGTGGAGCGGGAGTTGGGCGCCGGCGGAATGGGCACCGTCTACCTGGCCCGTTCGCGGGGCGGCCGTGCGGTGGCGGTGAAGGTGGCGCGCCCCGAGCTCGCGTCCGACCCGCACTTCCGGGAGCGGTTCCGCGCCGAGGTCGCGGCCGCGCGCAGCGTGGGCGGCTTCCACACGGCCCCCGTGGTGGACGCGGACCCGGCGGCGGAGGCGCCCTGGCTGGCCACCGCCTACGTACCGGGTCCGACGCTCGCCGGACTGCTCGACGCCGAGGGTCCGATGGACGAGGCGCGGCTGCGGCAGCTGGGCGCGGCTCTCGCCGAGGCGCTGGAGGCGATCCACCGCTGCGGCCTGGTACACCGTGACCTGAAGCCCGGAAACATCATCATGGCCTCGGACGGCCCGCGGGTCCTGGACTTCGGCATCGCGAGGGCGCTGGAGTCACCCCGCCTGACGGCCACCGGAATGGCCTTCGGCACCCCGGGGTTCCTGGCGCCGGAACAGGCGCAGGGCCAGGAAGTGGGGCCCGCCGCCGATGTGTTCGCCTTGGGTGCGGTGCTCGTGGCGGCGGCGGGCGGTAGCGCGTTCGGGGCGGGCACGCCGATGGGCATGATGTACCGCTCGGTGCACGAACCGCCGGACCTGACCGCCGTGCCGGACGGGCTGCGTCCGGTCGTGTCGTCGTGCCTGGCGAAGAGCCCGGACCAACGGCCCACGCTGGCACACCTGCTGGACCTGATCGTGCCGGCCATCGCGCGGTACTCCCCCACGGTGGCGATTCCCCCGCCGCCGTCGCATGCGCCGCACATCCCCGCCCCCGTGTATCAGGCTCCGGCGGGATACGGATACGGGGGCGGATACGGGGGCGGGGCGCCGCCGGCCGACGACCTCGTCTTCCTGGCGGTCGCGCCGGACAGCGCGCTCATGATCGACGACATGGGCGTCACGCTCGACTTCCGGTTCAGGTCGCTGCAGTTCGGCTGGGACGAGATCAGAACGGTCCAGTACGCGCCCGAAGGCCCCAAACACCTCCGGGTCGTCGTCCACCTCCACGACGGCACGGCCCACCCGTGCCTGCTCGCCGCACGCAGGCGGAGCCGCCTCAAGGCGTGGCTCCAGGACCTGCCGATGATCCTGGCGTGCTTCACCTAGGGAGTGTCCGGCGGCGTTGGGCCCGCGGCACAGCAGTACCCGGCCCAACTCCGTCATGAGAGCCTCGCACCGTGGCCACTGAGGCGGAGGTAGGAAGGCTGCTGCACCGGCGCGGCTGGCGGACGGCATTCACGGCCACCGAGATGGTGGAGGCGGGCGTGGCTCCTGCTGGACGACCACATCGTCCAGCTCCTGACCCCGAGGATCATGGCTCTGGACGGCCGGTACAGGGCCGCCACCTTCGACGCGGATCGGGTACCGGTCGCTCCTGGCACGGCAGCAGGGTCCGGACCCCGTATGTCGCGGTCCGGACCCTGCCCTCGTGCGGTGCGCCCCGGCGGCGGCGCGTCAGCTCTGTGCGGTGTCGTCGCCCGTCTGCCCGGCGTCCTCGGCTGCGCTGTCGGCTGCGTCTGTCTTCTCGCGCATCTTGCGCACCAGTTCCGCCTTCTGGTCGGCGGCACCCTTGCGGTCGAGGTTGCGGTGCGGACCGTTGTTCTGCCGTTCGGCGCGGGACAGCTTCTTGCGCTGGCCGCCGCCCATGCCGACGGGGTTGTTGATGTTCTTGCTCACGGTCATGGGTTCTCCCGGAATGGTGTGAAGTGATCTACGGATTCATCGGTGGGGGACGGGCGCGGCGACGTCGAGAGACGTCAGCGGGGACCCATCACGCGCTCACTCGTAAATCGGCGTCTGGAAGAGGATGGCCGTCTGGAAGGACATGCCAAAGACGTTACCCGGTTCCGTCGGCCCCGCACACCAGCTGAGGGCTGTCCCGGTGCCGGCCGGTGCCCGCGGCAGGTACAGACGGACGATACGGGGCTGCGGCGGGCGTGGTCGGGGCGTTACCGAGGTAGCCGTGGCCGGCAGGCTCGTCGCCTCCGGCCTGGGCCCGCTGCTTTCCAGTACCTCGGCGCTGGACAGGTCTGGTTCCCAATCCGGGACTCGTACGTGACCGCACCTGGCCGCTTCGAAGCGCGGGGACGGGGCGCGGACGCAGGAAGACGCGTCATGGCGCAAGGGCTGATCCCCCGCGGCAGGCGGCTGCCGCCGGGAGCGACGACACACGCTCGCAGCAGCTCCTCCGCCGCAGGGTGCCGTGGAAGGATCGCGGCAAGCCGGACACCCGGTCAGACCGGCTCGCGAACTCGGTGCGGGGGAGAAGAGATGTCCTTACCTGAACCGGAACGCGAGGCCGAAGCGGCGGCGGCCATCGGCTTCGACCTCAGCGAATGCGTCCGGGAGCCCATTCACCGGCTGGGCATGATCCAGTCGCACGGGACCCTGCTCGCGGTGGAGGCCGCTACCGGCATCGTGGACACCGCAGCACTGAACACGCGTTGCCTGCTGGGGATCGCTGCCGAGGAGCTGGTCGCAGGGCCCGTCACGCGGGTGCTGTCCCCCGAGCACTGGGCCGAGGCGCTCCAGATCTGCGCTGAGCACGATGCGGCAAGCCTGGTTCTCCCCGTCTCGATCGATGTGGCGGGCGTCCCCCGGATGTTCGACGTGACCGCGCACGGGCACGGGCCTCTGGTCGTTCTGGAGTGTGAGTCGCGCGCCGTCGCGGCGCCGCGCTTCTCGCACTTCTACCAGGGGGTCCGGCGAGCTCTGACGCGTCTGCGGTCCTCGACGACAGTGGTCGAGTGCTGCCAGGCGGCCGCCCGTGAGATGCGGGCGCTGACCGGTTTCGACCGCGTGGTCGCCTACCGCTTCGACGGAGAGAACGGGCCGGGAGAGGTGGTCGCCGAGGACGTCACCGAGGGCCGCGAGCCCTGGCTCGGACTCTGGTTCCCCGCCAGCGACATCCCGCCCCAGGCGAGGCGGCTCTACCGCGACAACTGGATCCGGGTAATCGCCGATGTGGACGACACCAGCGTGGATCTGTACCCTCCGCTCCGAGCCGGTTCCGGCCTGCCACTGGACCTGTCGAACTCCGTGCTGCGCACGGTGTCCGGCTTCCACCTGGAGTACCTGCGGAACATCGGTGTGAAGTCGTCGATGTCGGTGAGCGTCCTGCGGGAAGGCGAACTCTGGGGGCTGATCGCCTGCCACGGCTACGCCGCTGTCACCGTGCCCCCGGAAATGCGGGCGGCGTGTGAGTTCTTCGGCGTGGCCTTCTCCCTCCATCTCGCGGTCATCGACGAACGGGAGCAGGCCGAGGCGCTCACCGCGTCCCGCGAGCGCCTCGACCGGATCATCTCCCGGGTCACGTCGGACCTGGAGGACTCACTCCTGGCAGGTGACGACGCCCTCAGAGACCTGCTGGACGCCGACGGCGCGGTGCTCTGCCGCGGTGGCCGCAGCACCATCAGCGGGATGAGCGTTCCCCCCGCCCTGCTGGAGACCCTTCGGGCACGCGCGGTAGGGCCGGCACCCGGCACGGTCTGGAGTACGGACCGCCTCTCGGAGGAGTCGGACGGCCCGGACGGCTTGCCGGAAGGCGGCCCGGCGGGGGCCCTGATGGTGACGCTGAGCCGCTCGGGCGACTTCCTCGCCTGGTTCCGCGAGGCCCGTCCGACCGCCCGCCAATGGGCCACCGACCCCTCCAGGCCCGTCCAGGTCGGACCCCGAGGCGAACGGCTCACCCCTCGCGGCTCAGGTGCCGTATACCGCGCGGTGGTACACGGACAGTGCCTGCCCTGGACGCCCACCGACCGTGCCACCGCACTGGAACTCTGGCGCACGCTGACAGGACTCGTACTCCGGCACGAGGCGGAGCTGGCAGCGTTGAACGAACAGCTGCGCATCACCAACTCCGACCTCGACTCATTCGCGCACGTGGCGGCTCACGACCTCAAGGAACCGCTACGAGGCATCTCCAACGCCGCGACCTTCGTCATCGAGGACGCCGCAGCGGAGCTCGACGCGACCACTGTCCGCCGGCTGCACACCATGCGGCGACTGGCCGGCCGGATGGACGACCTGATCGACTCGCTGCTGCACTTCGCCCGACTGGGCCGAGGCGGTCTTCACCGCGCCCATGTCCCACTGGACCGGGTACTGGACTCCGCGCTCGACGTGGCCGGTGAACGCCTGGCCGATGCCCACGTGCGGGTCATCAGACATGACCTGCCCGAGGTGTACGCCGACGAGAACCGGCTCTACGAAGTGCTGGTCAACCTCCTGGTGAACGCGGCCAAGTACTCCGCTGACCAGGGTGATCGCACGGTCGAGGTCCTGGTCGACACGTTCCGCCCACCGGCCGGCGGGCCTCCACAGCAGACCGTCGTGGTCCGGGACAACGGCATCGGCATCCCGTCCGACCGGCAGGAAGAGGTCTTCGAGCTCTTCCGCAGACTGCACGGGCAGGACGAGCGCGGGGGCGGCACCGGTGTGGGGCTCGCGATCGTCAGGCGGATCGTCGAGCGTCACGGCGGCGAGCTGTGGCTCGACAGCGAACCGGGCCGCGGGACCACCTTCTTCTTGACCCTGGGTCAGGAGGGAGGCTGAGCGGCAGGGCCCTCGTCCCCGCCCTTCGCCTTTCTCTGCCAGTAGTCGACAGCCCCCTTCAGCACCGCGCTGAAGAGTTCGAAGTTGACCGGCTTGTAGATGTAGCTGTCGGCGCCCGCCGCATAGGTCGTGTCCACCTCGTCCGGCCCGGTGGACGAGGTGAAGGCGACGACGGCCACGCCGTCCAGTTCGGGCCGGGAGCGGATCGACCGCAGCACCTCGGCCCCACTGGGACCGGGCAGCTTCAGGTCCAGCAGAACGAGCCCCGGCCGGCGGGCGGCATCCAGCAACCGCTCGACGAATCCCGTCCCCCGGTCGGTGAAGTCCAGAGCCAGACCCGGATGGGTGCGACGGAGCGCCCGCGCAATGGCCTCGGCGTCCTCGGGCGAATCCTCGACCACCCAGACGAGGTCGTGATCGATCCTCTGCTCCCCGGCGGCGCCGCTCATTTTGTGGACTCCGCGTGTGCGACGAGCACGGCGATGTCGTCGGCGCCCGTCGCCCGGAATTCCACGACAGCCTCCGCCAGCCGCTCGGCGAATCCGTGGGCCTCACCGGCACCCTGCCGCGCCACCTCGTCCCGCAGGCGCGATTCGAAGAACGTCCCGTCGGCCGCCCTCGCCTCGGTCACCCCGTCGGTGAACATCACCAGCGCGTCCCCCGGCGCCAGGCGCACAGACCCGGACCCGTACTCGATGTCCTCCAGCACGCCCAGCAGATCCCCGTGGGCGACGAGCTCCTCCACGGTGCCGTCCTCACGCCGCAGCAGGGGCGCCGGATGCCCGGCACTCCAGTAGCGCACACGAAACCCCTCTCCGTCCGGTACCAGTACCGCTACGAGCGCCGTCACGAAGCGGGTGCCTTCCCTGACCAGGGCTTGATTCAGTCGTTTCAGCGCGTGCTCGGGCGTACTGCCGTCCTCGAACAGGGTGCGCAGGGTGTGGCGGGCCAGACCCGTCAGGGCCGCCGCCTCCGCCCCGCGACCGCAGACGTCACCGATGAGGACGGTCACACCACTCTGAGTCCCCGGGACGGCGTCGTAGAAGTCACCGCCCACATCGAGCGAGACGTCACCCACTTCGTACGCGGAACTCAGTGTGAGCCCCGGAATCCGCGGCAGCTCTCGCGGGAGCAGATGCCGCTGGAGAGAGACCACGTGGCGGCGCCGCTGTTCGTGCAGGGTGCTGCTGTCGATGGCCAACGCGGCCCGGTCGGCCAGACCCGCAAGGAACTGCGAGGCCCCTTCGGCCACGACCGCCCGATGGTAGAGAAACGTCAGGGTGCCCAGAACCCGGCCCCGGGCGTTGAGCGGGTTCACACTGATCGCCCGCACGGCGCGGCCCGCCCCGGACGAGGCGGGCCCGAAGGGCCCTCCGCGCAGCTCCTCACCCTTCAGCACCAGTGCCTGCCCGCTGTCGAGCACCTGCCGCAGCACCTCCGTCAGCCAGGTGTCCTCGGCCGCGACCTTGCCGAGCCACTGCTGCTCCCCGGCGTCCATGTGCGCGAAGGACACGGGTTTCAGTCCCTCGGGAAGACACAGATGCAGGACGCACCCCTCGGCGATGGCGGGAACGGCCGTGCGAGCCACCCGCCGCACGGTGCTCTTCACATCGAGGCTCGAATCCATCTGCAACGACGCCTCCGCCAGGAAGGCGTCACTCACCTGACGCACCTCGTCGGCACGCCGCGCCGTGATGCGCCTGTCCGAGACCATGGCGACCTCGGCCACCTGCTTCAACCGGGTCCGCAGCGTCACATCAATGGTCTCCCTGCCCGCGGTGCCGACCATGAACGAGGCCCAGCTTCCCTGCCCCTGTGGTACGGCACACTCGGCGAAGCTCCGCGCGCCGGCTGCCGCCAGCACCTGGACATACGGCATGGCGTCGTCCACCCCCGACACCTCGTGAACCGTGACGGTCGGATCACCTTCCGGAGCCGCGGCGGCGCCGGATTCGCCGTAATTCCGTTCGATTTCCATGAGCGATGACGTCGGCTCCGCCAAGGTGACACTGCGCAGATAGTGCAGCAGCCCGCCGCTCCAGCGGGCACCCACGACGGCCAGCACGCCGGGCATACGGAGCAGCATGTCGTAGAGGGAATCGGCCAGCCCCGTCACGTCCTCGGCCGTTTCGGCGACGCGCCAGAGCTCGTGCAGACGGCCTGACCACCATCCGTCATCCGCCTGACGTGAAGCTCTGCCCTCGTGCTGCTCCACCGCTGATCCGCCGTCCCGTATCCACTGTCGGCCCCGGCCTGTCATGGGAAACGCTATGCCACCCCACGACTGAGCGCCTCCAGGCGCGGTCCCGGCGGCTCTTTGTGAGAGACCGAGAGACACGGGAGACGCGAGAGACGCGAGAGACATGAGAGGCCAACCGCCACAGCCGGTGCCCGTGGGGCGCATGCGGCCGACAGGGGCCGCTCCCCGGCCGACGAAGCGAGGCCCCCAGCCTCAGGACACCGCACCCGCCGACGACGCGGGGTCGGCTCCGCTGACCGTCACCCACGCGCCTGAGCGCACCGGCCCGACGCGGCAACCCCTCGTACGACTGGGTGACTGCCGTCGTACGGCTCGACGCCTCGGGTGCCGAGGCCGTGACGCGGTCGACGGTGTACGGCACCTGGGACTCCTGGCTCTGACCGGACGCAGTGTGCGCAGTGTGGGCCACAGCCCGACGGGAGGGCCTCGGCCGACGTACTGGACCTGCCGCTCCTTTGTGCAGCACGTAGCGGAACGGCTGCTGGTCGCGGGTCCGGACCCGGACCGGGGGAGAGGCCCGGCCCGGCTGGAGGAGTGGGGCGGCGGCGGTTGCTGTGGAGTCGTCGAACGGGTGCAGGCGAGTTCCGGACAGGCCCTGCTGCGGTGTGCGCAGAGGCAGTTGAGGTGGGAGGGGTGAGAAGAAAGAGCAGTTGGCATGGCAGCGGCCGTAGCTGCTGGTCCGCGCTGCGCACCGAGCGGGCCTCTGCGCCCCAGTGACAGGTGAGGCGAGCACCGAAACGGCTGACCGACGGCGTTCAGCCGGGCTGTACTTCTGGGACAGTGAGAATCGGATTTCGAACCCACGGCACGCCGTCGGGGCGCAAGCCCTGCCGTTCTGTCAAGCCACAGGAGGGCTGAGCCCGAGCCCCCGCGGCACGTGTCGGGCAATCGCACTCAAGCACCGGATCGCGCAGGCAGTACCGACCTCATCAACAGGAGGCACGCCCATGCACGTCCGCACCTCACGTCTGACGAGCAGACCCGTCCGGGCCGCGATGCTCGTTCTGGGTATGGTGGCCGCTCTTCTCGCCGCCGCTCTTCCCGCAGCCGGCCCGGCACACGCCGCCGTACCCGACCGCTGGGGCTTCGCGTACCTGGACAACGCCACTCCGCCCCCCGGCTACGCGCCCGACCCCTCTCGGCAGTGGGGCAGTTGGGCCTCACCTTCCGCCAATCCCGTCAAGGTTGACCAGATCGGTCTCGGCTCGTACGTAGTGCACTTCCCGCAGATCGGCGGACCGGGTGGCATCGCCCACGCCACCGCGGTGAACAGCAGTGCCCACTGGTGCCAGATCGCCGACTGGAAGACCGTGGGACCTGGTCAGGACGTGTACGTGAACTGCTACCTCCCCAGCGGCGCACCGGACAACTCCACCTTCACGGTCCTCTACACGAGCAGCAGCGGCTTGCCCGCCACGCCCTCCGGCTCATACGGCTACCTGAATTCGGACAGCAGCGGCACCGTACTCACCCAGTACAACTCCGCGGGCTCCACCAACGCGGTGAGCAAGGGCTCGACGGGCATCTGGAAGGCGTGGCTTCCGTCTCTCGGGCTGGCCGGCTACGCGGGCGATCTCCAGGTCACCGCGGTCGACCCGCGGCAGGGAGCGCGGTGCAAGGTGTCAGACTGGACACCGGGGACGGCGGGCCAGACCGTGATCGTTGCCTGCTACGACGCGTCCAACAAGCCGTACGACACCGAGTGGACTCTGAGTTACTCCTATCTGCGAGCGGTACACGGGCCGGCCTTTCCGCCGAAGTCCTTCGGGTATCTCTGGTACAACGGGTCGCTGCCCGCCCTGACCAACTACAACTCCAGCGGAGCCACCAACAGCCTCGGTGGCTCGGGAGCGCCCTTCACCGTCACCATGCCGTCGGTGGCCGTCCCGTCGGACACCGCCCACGTCACCGCTTACGGGCGCAGCGCCGACTACTGCGGTCTGTACAGGCCCTGGGGCAGGACCAGTGGTTCCGTCGAGCTCTATGTGGCGTGCTTCAACCCCGCCGGTGCGCCGGTGAAGACGCCCTTCTTCGCCGCCTACACCTCGGCGTTCTGACCCGAGGCACGACGGCCACCTGAGCACGTCCCCGTAATCGCGCGCTTCGGGCACTGCGGAGGCGCCGAACGAGTGGCACACGGCGGTGGTCCGACACCGACGCGTCGGAAGCGCCGGCCCCCACGGCCGGCGCGACCGGGTGTGGCCCAGCAGCAATCCAGTGAGAGAGCCGCGCTGATCTATCAGCATTCGGACCACGAGCGGCAGCGGGAGGTTGCCGACGGGCTGGACCGGATGGTGCGGGCTACCGCGAGAAGCGGTGCGACCAGCAGCAGCAAGGGCGACGTGGTGCAGAGGTGGCGCGCGGTTCCTGAACAGGTCTAGACAACGATAGAGGCCCAGGTCGACGACCTGGGCCTCTGTCATGGAGGGGTGCCGAGGATCGAACTCGCGCTCTGAGCTTGGGAATCAACGGTTCTCGAACGACCGTATTGGCTCTGACCTGCATGTTTGGTCGAGACGTGCGCGGTTGGAGTGGTCTCCGGGCGCCGTACATGACCGCTGTTGTCCGCTCCGCTGGGCACGGATGGGGCACGGGTGGCGACAGTGCACCAGAACCTGCTGAGGTTCATGCTCCGGGTGGCCTGGAGCGTCAAAGAGGGATGATGCGGACCTGGCGGCCGCAGAGCTTGGTCATGTCGTCGCTGTCGGAGGTCAGGAGGGCGACGGGTTTCGGCTGGCGGAGCGCGACTTCGGCGACCGTGGCGTCGATGGCGTACTTGTGCCCGTGCAGTCCGGCGCCCTTGAGGAGCTCAGCCGCTGCTCTCGCCGCCTGCTCAGTGACCGGCTCCACCTTGATGCGGGACAGGGCCCAGTTCAGGCGAGGCATGTTGGTGCGGGGGTGGCTGACTTCCACGATGGTGTTCGCCCCGATCACCAGGTCGGCTCCCATGTCGTGGAAGACCTGAAGCATCGCGAGGAGCTTGCGGTCCTGCGCGATCCAGGCGGAGAGCCCTTCCGAGTCCAGGACGACGGTTTCGACGCGCTCGCTCACGCGGCGTCCGCGTCCTTGGAGGAGCCGGCGGCACCGAAGATCTTCGAACGGGCGTCGGCGAGTTCCTCGTCGCTGAAGTGTCCGTGTTCTTCCTCGTGGCGGCGAAGGTCATCGCCCAGGAGCTGGTGCCGAATCTGGCGGGCCACGGCTTCCGCCACGTAGCCGGAGACGTTGTCCGTGAGCTTGCGGAGTTCCGCCACCTGATCGCTGGGGAGCGTGACGGTGATGCGAGTCGTTGAGGACATACGGCAAGCATACTGGAGTATGCATAGAAGGGCTTGTGGCTTCCCCTGACGCCCACAGTCGAGCTCGCATGATGAAATCGGTGCGGCTTTTGTCGCTCCGAACTCGCGCTCTGAGCTTGGGAATCTGCGGTTCTTTGGCTGCCAGAGGATGCCTGAGCTGGGGTTTTGCAGCGGGCAGGTGGATGAGCCCGTGTCTCCGAGAGCCGTATCTGACCGCTGTTGTCCGCTCTGCTGGGCACGGATGGGGCACGTCGACGGCGGGTCATCAGTCTGAGGTTCTGCGCTGGAGTGGGTGACGGAAACGGAACGGAAGCCACCTGTGCTGCAGACGCTCCGGTGGCGCAGACGTCAGGCCCAGAAGGCTTCGGTGACGACGATCTGGGGATCGGCGTCGCGCCGCATGAAGGTGTAGATGAGCCAGCCGCGTCCGCCGGCCAGGTCCACGATGTGAGGGCCGCCGGGGCTTGTAGAGGCCAGAGGTCGGACGGTCATCCAGTGCGGGAGCGAGGCATCGGCGTCGATCCCCCGGAAGTACGGGTCTTCGGCCGTGATCAGTTCCGCACGGGCACTCATGACCAGGTCACTGCCTTCGGCGGGCATGTTCTGGAAGTCGTGCTGCGCCTGCTTCGTCCAGTCCATTTGCCAAGGCGGCCGGAGTGGTTCGTCGATCACTCTCCGGGCTTCCTCTCAGCGGCTTCGTGCCGGAGGCGGCTGTACTCCTCCAGAAGCCGGAGGGACTCCTCGGGGTCCTCGGACTTGGCGGCGCGGGCTTCGAGGTCGCGAAGGTGCGAGTCGAGAACGGGATTCCGCGCGATGGCGTACTGCGTCCACCACAGGCGCATGAAGGCGGGCACGGGCGTGATGTTGAAGGCGTCGCCGATGACGCGCTTCCAGTGCGCCTCAAAGTCCGGGAGGAGGTGCGGAGTGTGTTCCTGAATCGCCAACTGAAGTGCCTGAGGCGTGCGTTCGGGCATGGGCGGCAACCGCAGGGGTTCCCCCTCGTAACCATCGAAGTGGAGTGCGTGGGCGGGCATGGTTCGTGCTCCTTGGTATGGCGGGTGGGTCAGGCCGCCTCGTGTCGGTCCTCGTGTGGCTGGCGCCCGCGGGCCATCTGCTCGAACCACTCGGCCGGCACCAGGTAGGCGACCGTCTTTCCCTTGCGGGTGATGGCGGCGGCCTCGCCGGCGATCCGGGTCCGGTCCAGGATCTCGCCCATCCCCTTGCGCAGGTCGATGGTTGTGTACGTCTTCGTCTCCATATGCCGAAGCATATAGCAACTATCATAGTTGACATACGTGCCCGTGGGGTGCAACGGCTGGAGGAAGCCAACGGGCACGTCGGGTGCAGGGTGAGCGCGGAGTGCCTGATCGGGCTTGTGGCAACAAAGAAGCCCCCGGCCGCTGGCCTGGGGCTTTCATGTGGAGCGGGTGACGAGAATCGAACTCGCGCTCTGAGCTTGGGAATCAACGGTTCTTGGGCTACCGAAGGTGCTCTGGCCTGTGCTTTCCCGCTGGGCGGGATGGTTGGCTATGGTCCCTGGGAGCCGTACCTGACCGCTGTTGTCCGCTCTGCTGGGCACGGATGGGGCATGGCCGCGAGGTCTAAACAGCCCGATGTGTCCTGTCGAGCATCCGGCCTCCATGCGGCCATCGGTCTTCGTCCGGAGCTTCCAGCTCCTGGAGTCGTTCGCCGATGTCGTCGCCCCATGCCTGTGCCCACTGCCGCAGCCCGGTGATTGCCTGCTCGTCGAGTCCGTAGGCGGCGAATTCTGTGTCGTCGATCCAGTCGGCGCCACCCAGTCGCACTTGGAGCTCGCTCAGGTCGAAGGAGTCGCGGGCATGGCGCCGTCCGAGTTCCTCAAGTTCGACATGGCTCCAGCGGTTCGCGGCGGCCTGTACGTCGATCAAGTCTCTGGCGAGTCCGCGGTCGGACAGCGCGCGGACTTTGGTCCCGACGACATCCTCGAGGGACAGCACCAAGCCGTGCTCGGTGTGTACGGGTGGCCGCCAGAGTGCTTCCTTGAGGATGTCGACCTCGCACTCTTCACGGCTGGCAGGGTCGGTGACGATCAGACGTGCGGACAGCGGATCTGTCTCCAGGGATTCCACCTGCCATCCGCGCCGCTCCAGTCCGGTGCGCACGACGGTCGCGATGTCCTCCATGGGATCCGGGTTCTCCGTCGCGACATCGAGGTCCTGGCTGAGCCGGTCGACCAGGCCGTGTGCCTGGACCGCGTAGCCGCCGGTGAGCGCGAGGGGGTAGGTGCCACCTACGGCAAGCACGTCTGCAAGCAGCGGCGGTGCAGGCCCGTGAGTTTCACGCAGCGGCCCGCGCGCTGTCGGCCAGCTCGCCGAAGGCGCTCTCCCAGACCTCGCGGACATCAGGGCTGACCAGTGTGCGCAGTGTGGGCCACAGGCCGACGAGAAGGTCTTGGTCGAGGTACTGGACCAAATCGTCGTGCTGGCCCTCGGCCAGCACGATCCGGTAGTAGCTCATCCGTAGCCGGGGCCGGTCGAGGTCGAACGTGGTCAACCCCGACCAGGCAAGGTGGAGCGGCAGGTGCACCGGGCCGCGCTTGGGACCGGCAAGCTCGGACAGCGCTGCGGGCAGACGCCGGGCGAACTTGGCACGGCGGAGATCGGAAAGGCCGGGCTGTGATGCCATACGTCGATTATCCAGGAAGATCTGGCAGTGAGCTGCTCGATCCGCAGACAACACTCCTGCGATCAGGGAATGGGCCCAACCGGTGCTTCCTAGCCCCCAGGGCGCACCCAGCCCCGTCCCAGCCCGGATTCTGAGCACTTCTTTCGCTTGGGTGTGCGTCAGCACGCCTCCCGAACTGTTCCTCCAGAGGTCTGCTCCGCTTGTCGTTGTCCTGACCGGGCGCGAGCGAGGGCGTGTCACCGCACCCTGCAGGCTGCTGTTCTGCGTCAGTGAGCGTTTGAAGCGGTTGGCTTGGCCGAATAGGCGTACTTGCCCCTTTTCCAGGCGGGACTTCAGGATTTCGGCATGGTTTATCGATGTCGTGCGCAGACGCCGGACCGTACGTTGTGCAAGAACCGCGTGAGTCGCCCGGATACCCGCTGTCATCACCATCTGGGCAGGCCGGCGGGCCGGGTCTCCACGCCTCAAAACCGACCAGTGAAGCGCGCCCAAGCGTCGCGACGAACACCGCGCCCTTCGGCGTCTCGGGTTGCCACCCCGCCCCTACGCCCCACCCGGCCGCCAACGAGACCCGCGCGGGAGCGGTTGAGCGTTGAGGGGTCTGCAAGGGCGGCCTTGAATGTAGTAGAGCGCGGTGGCACCGCTGTCATCGCTGAGCGCGCGGTCGCTTACGCCTCGGGCCACGCTTGGGACAGGCTGGTCAAGCGTCACAGCAGGAGAGGCTGTGACGATCTCGCCCGGCTGGCACGCGAAATCCTGCAAGGGAAGGAGCAGTTGCACGATGTCGTCGGCCGTGCCGCAGGCGGCCTCTTCGGGCTGCTGGGACGTCCCAAGATCGAGCGAGTCTTCGCCCAGGAACTGGCGCGGAGGATCCCACTACCCGTTGACACCCAGCTTTCTGCGGCCGCAAGAGGCTTGCAGATCGCCGGCATCTACGTCTGCGTCGTCGGCAACCGGAGCCTGTCCAATTGCGCCTGCTTGCGGGACGTGCTTGTTGTCGACGGTCAGGCAAGCCTTCAGCAATTGCTCGAAGGTGCCTTGGAGGACTGGCAGTGGCTTCCCCGACGAATGAGCGGCAGCATCACAGGGTGAGCGGGTGGCTACGTGGTTCTGTCCCACAAAGGCGGGCGAGCAGGAGGCCGCGGGCGGTATCGACGCGCTGGTGAGGGCGGGGTGGCAGGCGACCCGCAAGTCGCCTCCGGCTGTGCGGGAAGGCGGAGGGCCGGGGCGAAGGTGCTTCATGCCCTGGCTCACGCATCCCTGCTCCCGAAAGGTCCAGACGACAAAGAAGCCCCGGGCCGCTGGCCTGGGGCTTTTTCATGGAGCGGGTGACGAAAATCGAACTCGCGCTCTGAGCTTGGGAATCACTTGGCACTCGGACCTTAATGTGCCGCCTGAACTGCGGGAACAAGGTCATGCTTCCCGGATCCGAGTGTCGTATCGGCACCTGTGGTGACCGCTCCATACCGCTCCTACTGGCACGTAGTGGCACGGCCTGTCACAGATTCAGGTCCAGGCGCCATGGAGGTCCTCCGGCGTGAGGGTGGGGACGTCGGCGGTGCAGCCGCTGCGGGTGACGGCGAGCAAAGGGGTGGTGTCGTCAGCGCCGGGAAGCCGGGAGCGGTGGGTGATGAGGCGGGCGAGGTCGCGGTTGTCGAAGGGCTTCTTCTCCAGCCACTTGACCGAACCGACGAGGGTGATCTTCTTGGCGATGGGGGCGCGGTCGGCGCCGACGATGTCGATCTCCGGGTCGTTGGTGCGGGTCCAGTAGCCGCCGATGGCATCGGTGCCCGCAGGTAGCTGCCCGTCGTCGGAGCCAAGTCGCCACAAGGCTTCGCGGATGACGGGCTCGATGGCCCTGCCCCGCCAGGACGTCCAGCTGGCACGGATGGTGTCGAGGACGCGGTCGCCCCGGCCGCGTTCGATCGCGGGGATGCCGGGGCCGATGAAGGAGAGCCAGAAGCGCAGGTACGGGTCGTCGATGCGATAGCGGGTTTCACGGCTGGGTTTGGTGGAGAGGGGCAGTTCCGCAGCGACCATGCGGCGGGAGGTGAGGAGCTCCAGCGAGCGGGAGACCGAGCTGGGGTTGAGGCCGCCGGCGGCTCTGCCGATCAGGGTGAAGGTGCGTTCGCCGTGACCGATGGCGCCCAGGACGGTGCGGGCTTGCGCCTCGGCGGGAAACTCGGCAGCCAGGGACCGCTCGCCGCTGACCAGGAGGGCAGAGGTCGGCCTGCGCAGGGCCAGTTCGAGGTAGTCCCACAGCCCGGCGCCCTGTGGCCATTCCTCCAGGATGAGCGGGAGACCGCCGGAGATCAGGTAGGCGTCGAAGGCATCGGCGGGCGGCAGATCGAGCATCGCGGCGACCTCTGCCGGATTCAACGGCGGCACCACCAGTTCGGTGCCCCGCTGATAGAAGGGGCTCCCGTAGGTGTTGAGCTGTTCCATCATGGCGATGTCGGAGCCGATGAGGATGAGCAGAACGGGCAGTTTCGACAACGTCCGGTCGAATGCCTTCTGCAGTGTCCCTTCGAAGCTCGGGTCCTCGCGTACGAGGTAAGGCATCTCATCGAGGACCACCACGCTGGGGGAGTCGGCGGGCAGCGCGGAGGCGAGCATGGTCAGTGCGGCGTCCCAGGTCAGCGGGGCGGCGAAATCACTGAACCGCGCCGCATCGGGAAGCCGGGAAGCGGCCACCTCGGCGGCGAAACCAGACAGATCCTCCTCCCGGGAGCCGCCGACGGCGGTGAAGAACACATGCGGCAGACCGTGCTGCTCCAGGAACTCCTCCACCAGGCGGGACTTGCCTACCCGGCGGCGCCCGCGGATCAGGACGGCCCGCCCCGGGCGCCCGCTGCGGCCGCCGGTCTTCACTGGACGCAACAGGTCCTCCAGAAGGCTGAGTTCGGTGCGGCGTCCGATGAATCCGTTCACGGCAGTCCTCCATGGCATTGGCCCATGATGCTTCTGTCCAAGATACTCTCACAAATAGAAGTATTATATGTGACGCACAGTAATGCTTTTGGGTTGTTAACCCATGTAATCGATGAACCTGGAGCGATGGCCCCGCCGCAGGCGCCTCGATGGGCCCGTTATCCCCTGGTTTTCGGCCCTGCTGTGTTCGTGGCGGGGTTGCTTGTCTACTGCCGCGCCGTGGGAACGGAGTGAGCACTGTGAATGCGCGTTTGTTTCGTGTGTCGTCTTCCTCGTACTGTCCTCGCATCGGAAGCTCAACCGGCCCAACTCGCTGGAGACGCGATGCAGTTGTCGCAAGATGAACAAACCGGTCTTGTCACTCGGAGTCAGATCGCGGAGCGTGCGGGGGTGAGGCGCCCGGCGGTGTCGAACTGGGCTCGGCGGCACAAGGACTTTCCCGCCCCGGTGCGCTCCGGTGATACGGAGCTCTTCCACGAGGCCGAGGTCGCGCGGTGGTTCACAAACCGCACCATTCCTCAATCGAAGCTGTTCGACGGGGAGCAGGTGGGAACCACCTATGCTGACCGATTCCGCCGGACCAGCGGTGACCGACCGTCTGCGGAGGCGAAAGCGGTGGGGAGTCTCGCTCGGCGCCTCGGGATCGAGGACAAGAAGGCCGTCGATCAGTTGATGGGCCGTCTCGCGGACCGGGTCCGGGGCCCGGCAACGATGGCGGATTTCGTGAATCTCTGTCTCATCGTGATGTACGTACGGCATGCGGAACCGGAGCAGTGGCATCGGATCGAGGACGCCATGTCGGCAGGTCAGGGGGCCCGGGATGCGCAATCGCTGCTCCGTTCCCTCGGCAACACGGCGCAGGAGACGCTGCGCCGGCACGGCGACCGCACCGACATGCGCAGCAGCTTGCTGCAGCTGGAACCACGGAGCTGGGACGACCTCGCCACGGCCGTACGGACGGCGGCGAGCACAGGTACGGGCGCCTTTCAGTTGGTGTGGGAGGCGTTCAGCGCACGGGAAGGGCTGCAGAGCTCAGAGTTCTGCAGCCCGATGGGCCTGGCCTCGTTGTCCGCGGCACTCGTACTGACCCCGGGGCAGAAGATGACGGTGCTCGACCCCTACATGAGGGGCGGAGAGATGCTGGCGGCTGCGTACCGGCACATCGGAGGCGCGCAGGGGACCGTGTACGGGGAGACCCTCGACGGCCGGCTGCAAGCGGTCGCGAGTCTGTACCTCCTTCACCTCGGCGTGCGACCGAAGCTGACCAGCACCCGGTCCGACCGATGGCCACCGAGCCGCGAGCATGGCGTTGACGTGGTGCTGACGAACCCTCCGTTCAACATGAGCGATGCACCCGGCCCTGGGCGCCGGGCGGGAAACTGGCCGTACGGATCACCACCACAGGGCAACGACAATTTCGCCTGGGTGCAGTACGTCCTCGGCGCGCTGGTACCCGGCGGTCGAGCAGTGGTGGTCATGCCGGTCAAGGCGGGCAACTCGGTGAATATCGCCGAGCGCGAGATCCGCCGCGCCCTTGTACTTGGGTGGGCTGCGGAGTGCGTCATCACGGTGCCATCCCATCTGTTCTCTGCGACGCCCGTGCCGGTTTCTCTATGGGTGCTGCGACGAGCGGAGCGTCCGGTGAGGGAGGGCATCCTGTTCGTCGACGCTCAGGAATTGGGGGCGAAGGTCGGGCGTCGGCGCGTGCTGCGGGACACGGATCGCGACGCGATCACGGCGGTGGTCCGCCCGTGGCTCGACGGGGAACAGTGCCTGGACAGCGAGTACGCGGTGCGTGCTGCCGAGCGGGGCTTCTCTGCTGTCGTCGTGGCCCGTGAAGTCGTCGCCGACGAGGAGTGGTCACTCCGCCCCGCTGACTACCTGGGGATCGGAAAATACGGTGCCGCTCCGGCCGCGGCCCAGTTGCGTGAAACCGCCGAGGCGGCGGCGGAGCGTGCGGACACGCTTCGCCTGCTGGAGCAGCGGGCGAGAGAAACGGTGAACGGTCACCGCACGGGGTCGGGACCTGCCGGCTGGAACGAGGCAGTGCTCAAGGACCTGTGTGAGATCCAAGCCGGTCCGTCCTACACCCGCCTACCAGCAGAGGCGCGTACGACAGACGCCGGCATTCCGCTCGTCTTCCCGCAGGATCTCGGCGAAGGGAAGATCGCGGACGAAGCCCGGGCCCGCGTGCCGTGGAAGACTGCCGAGCGCTTCAAGAAGTTCGAGTTGCTTCCGAACGACATCGTCTGCGTGCGCACGGGCGCCCAACAACGACCCGCGCTCGTCTCGGACCTGCAGGCTGGATGGTTGCTCAGCTCGAACGTGATGCGTCTGCGCGTACGCCCGGATGCCGGGATCGACCCCCTGTATCTACACGCTTACCTCGGCCTCCGGTACGCGCGCGAGTGGATGTCCCACCGTGCCGCGGCCACGGCAGCCCCCTCGCTGAGCTCTGCGGCTCTGGGGCACCTCCCCGTGCGCTTTCCGCCGATCGGGCTGCAGCGGCGGAGCGTGGATCTTCTTGGTGAGCTCGGCCAACGTGCCGATGCGTACGCCTCGTACGTCTCGGCACTTGGCCGGTTGCGGACGGAACTCGCCGAACACCTGCTGTACGGGTCGGTCGAGCCAATGTGACTGCCTGCCGCCGCTGATGCCCTCTCCAGCCCTTGCGTTGCCCGTGACCCTCGAAAGGATCGAGTCCATGCCCGAATCGACAGCCCGTTCCGGAGGTACGTGGCAACTGTGGCTGGCGCTGTATGTTGCCTGCTCCATGGTGGTCGGCCTCGTCGTGAGCCTTTTGGTACTCCGGTCAGGCGTTGGGACCGCTGATGTTGTTCTGGCAGGCGGAGGCGGCTTCGCGACCTCCTTTGCCCTGTGCCTCGCACTGCCCGCGGCCGTGCGCGAACTCAAACGACAGGGCTGATCCGGAGCGGCCGTCCGCGCGGCCGAGCCCGGTCGACCAGGATCCCCGAGTCGGCGACGGCTCTGGGCAACGGCTCTGCCGCTGTCTTGTCCCACCTCGGATACGCGTGGAGATTCTGGGCAACACGAAAGCCCCGGGCCGCTGGCCTGGGGCTTTTCCATGGAGCGGGTGAACGCTTGGTACTTCATCGTCCGCACCGCTGTGTCGAAGCGTGGCCCGCGCAGGCCCTCGACGCCCATCCGGTCCGCCACCGAACGCGACTGCTCACGCACCCCAGTCCGCGCCGGAGTCCCAGCCCATGTCCTCCGGCCGGCCGTCCAGTCCCCGGCGTCCTCGCGCCCGGTCGGGGAGGGATTTCGGAGTGTACATACCGAGACCGGCGTGCCCGGGGTCCCGTCCGTCCCGCGAACGTACTTCTACGAATGGGCCAGGATTACCGCCCGCTCGCGTTCGTACATCTCGATTGCTCGCGGATCCCCGTCGTAGTAGGCCTCCCAAAAACCGGACTCGTTCCAAGATTCTGGACACAGGGAGAAGGATCCGGATTCGAGCTGGAAGTATCGCCAGGTCGGCGGCAGAGAGTGGGAAGTGACGGTGAAAATTCGGGTGTCGAAGAGCGCGGACTGCCTCATCCCGCCCTCAATGAATTCGATGCGGAAAGAGTTGGCCATTTTGAAACGAGTGGAGATTTCGAGGACCGCGTACTCATGTCCATTAGTGAGGGTGGCGATCCCCTGTGTGATTTTGGGGTCCGTGGTGTTGTCGATGTTCACTCGAACGCGCATGCGCCTTACCTTCTGTTCATGATTACCTTGTAGTCGTAATTCAAAACCCGCCCCGTTTCGGGATTGTAATAATAATGCACCTGGAAGTCCCCGTAAGGTGACTGGTGCGTCCTGGTGGTGTATGTACCCCAGTCGCTGAGATTGCTTCCGTCCGACGTCATGGCCTCACGCACTGCGGGGTTGCCGATCTTTTCTCCATCGATCACCCGCCGTGAGTCGGCGATAGCATCGGGCGTGAGCCAGCCGTTCTCATTGAAGATGGAGCCGGCTGATTCTCTGCGCAGTTGTTCGGCGAGCCGCTGGCCCTCGGCCGAGCCCGGCACGAAATTCTCGTTGACATCCTTGCCCTCCCGCCCTGTGTCGTTCAGACAACGAGGTGCCAGGCCCAGGGGGTCGGACCAGGTGTGTGGGTTGTGGACGTACGTCGACGGGTTGGGGGCCGGGGCCAGCCCCAGGGGGTCCGGTGTCGTGTAGCGGGCTGTTTCCGGGTCGTAATGCCGGTGGTGGTTGTGGTGGAGGCCGGTTTCGGGGTCGTAATACTGGCCCGGGAATCGGAGAGGCGTGTACGCGGTGCTGCGTCTGGCCCAGGTGGTGGTGCCCCAGAGGGTGGTTCGGGTGTGCCAGGCCAAAGAACCCGTTTCGTCGACGAGTTCGGTTGGTGTGCCGACCAGGTCGGTGACGATGGCGAAGAAGCGTTCGTCCACTGTGTGCTGGGAGGAATCGGCGGAGAGGATGCGTTCGGTCTGGGCCAGGGGGCCGAGCCCTTGGTGGTCCCAGGTGAGGACGATGGGCCGGGGCAGTCCGGTTGCGGTGGTGACTTGTTCGCAGAGGGTGGTGTCGTCCCACGTGAAGCGGGTCTCCTCGACCACGGTCCGGTGGTCGTCACCGAGGCGCTCCTTGGCGATTCGGCGGCCAAGCGGGTCGTAGTGGTACCGCCATCGAGTGCCGTCCGGGGTGGTGGCGGCGGTCATGCGGTCTTCCGCGTCCCATTCGTAGCGCCAAGTGTCGGGCTTGCGGGAGAGCCTGGCCTTTTGGCGCAGGGTGATGCGGCCGGCGGCGTCGTGCTCGTACCGCGTGTTCCCAGCACGGGTGATAGTGGTTCCCGTGTACGAACGGAGGCCGGTGGCGTCGTGGCCCGGGTGGGATGAGGGCCACGTGGCGGCGGTTTGGTTGCCGGCGGCGTCGTAGGCGTACGCCTCGTTCCAGTCGGCAGCCGTGACCCGGGTGACGCGGCCGGCGCCGTCCAGGTCAAAGCGGTGGGACCCGTTGAGGCTGTCGTCCAGACCGGTGAGGTACCCGTCGGTGCGGTAGGCGTAGGCGCGTGTGTTCAGCGTGGTGCGGTCGCGGCCAACAAGGTGCTGGGTGCTGAGTCGGCCCGCCGCATCCCAGGTGGAGGCGAGGGTAAGGGCGCCGCCGAAGGAGCGTTCTCGTTCCCGGCCGGCAGAGTCGTGGGCGAAGGTGATGCGCCGTTCACCGCAGGTCAGTTCAGCGGGCCGGCCCGCCGCGTCGTACCCGTAGGTGGTGCGTCGGCCGGTGGGGGTGACCCGGCGGGTGCGCCGTCCCAGCGCGTCGTCACCGGCGGCGGACAGCCTGTCCCACGCGGCCACCGCGCTGGGTGACAGTTCCGGCGTTCTCAGTGCACACCAGGGCGCCGGGAGCACAGCTCACGGTAGACATACCGTGAGCCAGACAACAAAGAAGCCCCCGGCCGTTGGCCTGGGGCTTTTTCATGGAGCGGGTGACGAGAATCGAACTCGCGCTCTGAGCTTGGGAAGCTCATGTTCTACCATTAAACTACACCCGCGTGACGTACTGGCTGACCAGCGACGCATCGTCCCACACTGTACCCCATGGCGGGCCCCCCCGATGTGCGTGCCCGGGTGACGGGTGGGGCGGGGGTGTGACGTGGTGCGGGGTGGATGTGGGTAAGCGGGGCCGGAGTTGGGGGCGTAGCGTCAGTTGGCGGAGTGCCGCGTGGAGTGGCGTCCTGTTCATCCCCTAATGTGGCTTTCTCGTCCACGGCTTGATGGGGAAGGGACTTGATGGAGTCCATGGAGCGCACCGTCGTTCGCTGTGCCGAAGGGCACGTTTTCGCTACCTCCTCGTTCCCGATGCAGCAGCTCGGGTCCGGGCGGATCGGTCCCGGGCGGCTTATCCGCTGTCCTCGTTGCGCCCGGTTGCGGCATGCCGTGCCGGTGGGGTCCGAGGAGCGGTAGGGCTGCCGGGAGTGTGGTGACAGGCGCGCGGGGCGGCCCGATGTGGGTGGGTCCGCGCGTTCTGCGTATCCTCGGTGGGTGCTTCTCTCAGACAAGGACATCCGGGCCGAGATCGACGCCGGACGCGTACGTATTGATCCGTTCGATACGTCGATGGTGCAGCCGTCGAGCATCGACGTGCGGCTCGACCGCTATTTCCGGGTGTTCGAGAACCACCGCTACCCGCATATCGACCCGGCCGTCGAGCAGGTCGATCTGACCCGCACCGTCGAGCCGGACGGGGATGAGGCGTTCATCCTCCACCCCGGTGAGTTCGTGCTCGCCTCGACGTACGAGGTCATCTCGCTGCCCGACGATCTCGCGTCGCGGCTGGAGGGCAAGAGTTCGCTCGGTCGGCTCGGGCTGGTGACGCATTCGACGGCCGGGTTCATCGATCCGGGGTTCTCCGGGCACGTGACCCTGGAGCTGTCGAACCTGGCGACGCTGCCGATCAAGCTCTGGCCGGGGATGAAGATCGGCCAGCTGTGCATGTTCCGGCTGACGTCTCCGTCGGAGTTCCCGTACGGCTCCGAGCGGTACGGGTCGCGGTACCAGGGGCAGCGCGGTCCCACCGCGTCGCGTTCCTACATGAACTTCCACCGGACGCAGGTGTGATGTCCGATGGGCGATGACGTGCGGGAGAACCTGACGTACGACGGCTTCGGGCACGCTGTGCGGGAGTTGGCGCAGGCCGTGGCCGATGACGGGTACGAGCCGGATGTGGTGCTGAGCATCGCGCGGGGCGGGGTCTTCGTCGCGGGCGGGCTGGCGTACGCGCTGGACTGCAAGAACATCCACCTCGTCAATGTGGAGTTCTACACGGGGGTGGGCACCACGTTGGAGATGCCCGTCATGCTGGCGCCCGTGCCCAACGCCATCGACTTCTCGGACAAGAAGGTCCTGATCGCCGACGATGTCGCCGATACCGGGAAGACGCTGAAGCTGGTGCGTGATTTCTGCATCGATCATGTCGCCGAGGTGCGGTCCGCCGTCATCTACGAGAAGTCGCACTCGCTCGTGACGTGCGAGTACGTGTGGAAGAAGACCGATCGCTGGATCAACTTCCCCTGGAGCGTGGAGAAGCCCGTCGTGCGGCGCAGTGGGCAGGTGCTGGACGCCTGAGCGGCGCGGGAGACATGGAAAGACCCCCGGGGCCGCCAGGCCCCGGGGGTCTTTCCGGTTCGGTCAGATCGTGCCCAGCTTGAGGATCGACACCAGCGCGATCAGCTGGATCGCGCTCGCGCCCAGCGCCTTCGGCCACGGCAGGTCGTGGGACTTGCTCACCATCGAGGTGAGCAGGGCCGCCGCCGCCAGCCAGGTCAGCCAGCCGAGGATCTGGACCAGGGAGTTCTCGCCGCCCAGGAACAGCGCGAAGATCAGGCGCGGGGCGTCCGTGATCGACATGATCAGCATGGAGAGGCCCACCGTCGGCTGCCAGGCGCCGTCGCCGCCCAGCTGGCGGGCGAGCGAGTGGGTGACCGCGCCGAGCACCAGGCCGCCGATCACGAAGCCGACGCCGGTGATGACGACGTAGGGGATGGCGTTGCCGACGGGGGCGTTGATCGCGTCGTCGCGGGCCTGGTCGAAGCCGAAGAGCGCCAGCAGACCGTAGAGGAACGTGACGATGAGCGCCGGGCCCCAGACGGGGTAGTCGCGCATCTGCCAGAACGTCGGGGCGGGGCGCGTCACGATGCCGGTCAGCAGCTGCTTCCAGTGCAGGCGCGGGCCCGCCGGCTGGACGGGGGCCTGGCCGGCGCGGTAGGTGTTCCCGTCGCCGTAGGGGTCCTCGTTGATGCTGAAGGCCTGGGTGTGGCCCGGGTTGTTCGCGTACGGGTCGCCGCCCTGGTGGGGGTGCTGGGGGTGCTGCGGCTGGGGGTACGGGTCGGAGAAGTACTCCGGTTCGTCCGCTCCGCCGCCCTGGTAGCCACCGGCCTGGTGCCCGCCGCCGGGGTGGTAGCCGCCGTTGTTCTGGCCACCTCCGTTGTTCTGGCCACCTCCGTTGTAGCCGCCCTGGTAGCCGCCGCCGTTGGGCGGGGCGCCGTTTCCTCCCGTCGGCGGCCATTGCTGCTGTCCGTACGGCGGTGGTGCCTGATTGCCGTACGGCTGCTGCCGCGGTTGCTGCTGCGCTTGCTGCGGGGTGCGGTTGTCCCGGCCGCGTCCGATCCTGAATCCAGCCACGTAATCGAACGTACCTGGTCCGTCCCGGGTGGGTGGGAGGGGCGGGGGAACTGGGCCACCTTTGACGCTCAGCTGTGACATCCCCTAAGGGAACCCTGGGGGGTTGTCCGCAGCGGCCCTGGGCGGGCGCGGGCGGCGGTGGTCAGCCCGCGTTGAACAGCGCGCTGGTGAACGTGATCAGCGGGTGGCCCGGGGTGGCCGCCGGGTACAGGGCGATCAGGTCGGCCGTCTCGCGGTCGGCGCGCACCACCGTGTCCGGCTTCCGGTCGGCGTCGAAGTCCGCGCAGCGGATGATCAGGGTCGTTTCCGCCCGGGACGGGGCGCCGGCCCCCGGGCTCCTGCGCAGGGGCCGGCGCCGGGAGCTTTCCGGCCGGGGCCCTGAAGCGGTACGGGCCGCCCGGCCGGCCCGGTCCGTCGGGGCTGCCGAGCAGCAGCGTGTTCGTTCCGTGTGTTGTGTGTGCCTCGTGTCCTGCGTGATGCGTCACGGGGGCGAGACAGCAGAAGCGGCCGGTCCTGCCCCCGAGGCAGGTCCGGCCGCTTCTGCAACGCCGTGGGGCGTTGCCGGTTACTCCACCGGTTCCGGCTCCGGCGCTTTGGCCGTCTCCGGCTCGCCCGCCGGGTCGGCCGGGGTCTTGACGGAGTCGAGCAGCAGCTGCGAGACGTCGACCACCTGGATCGACTCCTTCGCCTTGCCGTCGTTCTTCTTGCCGTTGACCGAGTCGGTCAGCATGACCAGGCAGAACGGGCAGGCCGTGGAGACGATGTCCGGGTTGAGGGAGAGGGCCTCGTCGACGCGCTCGTTGTTGATGCGCTTGCCGATCCGCTCCTCCATCCACATCCGGGCACCACCGGCGCCGCAGCAGAAGCCGCGCTCCTTGTGGCGGTGCATCTCCTCGTTCCGCAGACCCGGGACCTTCGCGATGATCTCGCGCGGGGGCGTGTAGATCTTGTTGTGACGGCCCAGGTAGCAGGGGTCGTGGTACGTGATCAGACCCTCGACCGGCGTCACCGGGATCAGCTTGCCCTCGTCCACCAGGTGCTGGAGCAACTGCGTGTGGTGGATGACCTCGTACTCGCCGCCGAGCTGCGGGTACTCGTTCGCGATGGTGTTGAAGCAGTGCGGGCAGGTCGCGACGATCTTCTTCGTCGCCTTCGCCTTCTTCGTCGAGTCCTCCTCCCCTTCCTCGCCCGGGGCGGACTCGCCGAAGGCCATGTTCAGCATCGCCACGTTCTCCTGGCCGAGCTGCTGGAACAGCGGCTCGTTGCCCAGGCGGCGGGCCGAGTCACCCGTGCACTTCTCGTCGCCGCCCATGATCGCGAACTTGACGCCCGCGATGTGCAGCAGCTCCGCGAAGGCCTTCGTGGTCTTCTTGGCGCGGTCCTCCAGGGCCCCGGCGCAGCCGACCCAGTAGAGGTAGTCGACCTCGGTGAGGTCCTCGACGTCCTTGCCGACGATCGGGACCTCGAAGTCGACCTCCTTGGTCCACTCGACGCGCTGCTTCTTGGCGAGCCCCCAGGGGTTGCCCTTCTTCTCCAGGTTCTTGAGCATCGTGCCCGCCTCGGACGGGAACGCGGACTCGATCATTACCTGGTAGCGGCGCATGTCGACGATGTGGTCGATGTGCTCGATGTCGACCGGGCACTGCTCCACGCACGCCCCGCAGGTGGTGCAGGACCAGAGGACGTCCGGGTCGATGACGCCGTTCTCCTCGACCGTGCCGATGAGCGGGCGCTCGGCCTCCGCGAGGGCGGCCGCGGGGACGTCCTTGAGCTGCTCCTCCGTCGCCTTCTCGTTGCCCTCCATGTCCTTGCCGCCACCGGCCAGCAGGTACGGGGCCTTGGCGTGCGCGTGGTCGCGCAGGGACATGATCAGGAGCTTCGGGGACAGCGGCTTGCCGGTGTTCCAGGCGGGGCACTGCGACTGGCAGCGGCCGCACTCGGTGCAGGTGGAGAAGTCGAGGATGCCCTTCCAGGAGAACTGCTCGACCTGGGAGACACCGAAGGTGTCGTCCTCGCCCGGGTCCTCCCAGTCGATCGCCTTGCCGCCCGACGTCATCGGCTGCAGCGCGCCGAGCGCGACCTCGCCGTCGGCGTCGCGCTTGAACCAGATGTTCGGGAAGGCGAGGAAGCGGTGCCAGGCGACACCCATGTTGGTGTTGAGCGAGACCGTGATCATCCAGATCAGCGAGACGCCGATCTTGATCATCGCGGTGAGGTAGATGAGGTTCTGCAGCGTGCCGAGCGCGAGTCCCTTGAAGGCGAGGACCAGCGGGTACGAGACGAAGTACGCGGCCTCGTAGCCACCGACGTGGTGGATCGCGCCCTCAAGGCCGCGCAGGGTCAGGATCGCCAGGCCGATGACGAGGATGACGTACTCGACGAAGTACGCCTGCCAGGCCTTCGAGCCCGCGAACCGCGACTTGCGGCCGGCCCGGGAGGGCAGGTTCAGCAGCCGGATGGCGATCAGCACGAGAATGCCGACCGTCGTCATCAGGCCGATGAACTCGATGTACAGCTCGAACGGCAGCCATTCACCGATGATCGGCAGGACCCAGTCGGCCTTGAAGAGCTGTCCGTACGCCTGGAGCAGCGTCGGAGGCAGCGTCAGGAAGCCGATGGCGACGAACCAGTGCGCGAAACCGACGATCCCCCACCGGTTCATCCGGGTGTGGCCGAGGAACTCCTTGGCCAGGGTGATCGTGCGCTGTTTCGGGTTGTCGGTGCGAATGCCGGCCGGGACCGGCTGTCCGAGCGTGACGAACCGGTAGATCTGCGCGACGGCTCGGGCGATGAGCGCAACGCCGACCACGGTCAGCACCAGCGACACGATGATCGCGGCGAGTTGCATTGGGGGCTCCTCGGGCCTGCGAGGGTGGGTTCCAGCGTTTACTGGCGAGTACTGGGGACTGCCGGGGACTACTAAGCAGTAACTTAATCAGTCTGTGCTGACACTATCCACTTATTCCGCCGCGCTGTAGTTGGGCAGGCGGTGATCTGTGTCGCTCAGGCATGCCTGGCCGCGCCGGGTGAGTCCGCGGACCGCCCGGTGCAGCGGACCGTGTACGGCCTCGGCCAGGATGGCCAGGTCCAGGGCGGTCCGCCGGTGCTCCGCGTAGTGCTGGTCGAGGAGGTCCGCCTCGTCCCACGGCATCGTGGAGCGACGGCGCACCTGTGCCAGGCCGGTCAGTCCGGGCTTCAGTTCCCGCCGCCAGTCTCTCGCGCCGGCGGCCGTGCCCCGTTCGTCGCCCGGTGCCAGCGGTTCCGGGCCGACCAGGGAGAGCTCGCCCCGTAGGACGTGGGGCAGCCGGGAGAGCACGTCGAGCCGCAGCCGCCGGGTGCGCAGTGACCGCAGTACGAAGGAGCTGCCCGCCGGTCCGGTGCGGGGGGAGCGGTCCAGTACCCCGCCGGGATGCCCCCTTGCGGCGAGCGCGAGGGCGGCCGCCGCGAGGGCGGGGGCGGCCAGCAGCAGGAGGGCCGAGCCGAGGATCAGGTCCAGGGTGCGTTTGGTGGTGGGACGCGGCGGGGCGAGGGCTCTCAGGGCGGCGACGGCCGCGAGGGCACGCGCGGTGCGGGACGGTCGCGGTGGCTGCCAGGGGCGCCGCACCGGCTCCTGCCGCTGACTCCATCCCTGCCGCTGCCCCCGCGTCTGCCGCCGACTCCGCCTCGGCGTCTGCCGTCGTCTCGGCCTCTGCGTCTGCATCGTTCGCACCTGCCTGGTGTCGCTGTCCGGTATCGGATGCCTGGAGTGATCGGTGCCTGTTTTGTGCGGATCGCGGTATTTTGTGACAGAACGATCCCATGGCGCGATGATGGTGGGGGGTGTGTGGCCCGCGGGGCGGGCAGGTGTCGCCGGGAAGCGGCTCGGGTTCGTCCCCGTGTGGTGCGTATGCGGCGTGATGGCTGATGTGTGTCCGCCCTCACAAAGGCAGGCAATTCGCTGGTGGCGCGAGGTGTGTGCACGATAGTTGAGTCGCCTCGACTCAGGTCTGTTGACGCAGAGAGCGATGTCATGCATCCTTGAGCCAGATCCACTCAAGTAGTCAGTTGGAGGAATTGAAATGGCACGTGCGGTCGGCATCGACCTGGGCACGACTAACTCCGTCGTCAGCGTTCTCGAAGGCGGCGAGCCCACCGTCATCACCAACGCCGAAGGCGCCAGGACCACGCCGTCCGTCGTCGCCTTCGCGAAGAACGGCGAGGTTCTGGTCGGCGAGGTCGCCAAGCGCCAGGCAGTGACGAACGTCGACAGGACCATCCGCTCCGTCAAGCGCCACATGGGCACTGACTGGAAGATCGACCTGGACGGCAAGAGCTTCAACCCGCAGCAGATGAGCGCCTTCATCCTGCAGAAGCTGAAGCGTGACGCCGAGTCGTACCTGGGCGAGAAGGTCGCCGACGCGGTGATCACCGTTCCGGCGTACTTCAACGACTCCGAGCGTCAGGCGACGAAGGAGGCCGGCGAGATCGCGGGCCTGAACGTCCTGCGTATCGTCAACGAGCCGACGGCCGCCGCGCTGGCGTACGGGCTCGACAAGGACGACCAGACGATCCTCGTCTTCGACCTCGGTGGCGGCACCTTCGACGTGTCCCTCCTGGAGATCGGTGACGGCGTCGTCGAGGTGAAGGCCACCAACGGTGACAACAACCTCGGTGGTGACGACTGGGACCAGCGCGTCGTCGACTACCTGGTGAAGCAGTTCGCCAACGGGCACGGCGTGGACCTGTCCAAGGACAAGATGGCTCTCCAGCGTCTCCGCGAGGCCGCGGAGAAGGCGAAGATCGAGCTGTCGTCCTCGACGGAGACCACGATCAACCTGCCGTACATCACGGCGTCGGCCGAGGGCCCGCTGCACCTGGACGAGAAGCTCACGCGCTCGCAGTTCCAGCAGCTCACCGCGGACCTCCTGGACCGCTGCAAGAACCCGTTCCACAACGTCATCAAGGACGCGGGCATCCAGCTCTCCGAGATCGACCACGTCGTTCTCGTGGGTGGCTCGACCCGTATGCCGGCCGTCGCCGAGCTCGTCAGGGAGCTCACGGGCGGCCAGGACGCCAACAAGGGTGTGAACCCGGACGAGGTCGTCGCCATCGGCGCCTCGCTCCAGGCCGGTGTCCTCAAGGGCGAGGTCAAGGACGTCCTGCTCCTCGACGTGACCCCGCTGTCCCTCGGTATCGAGACCAAGGGAGGGATCATGACGAAGCTCATCGAGCGCAACACCACGATCCCGACCAAGCGCTCCGAGATCTTCACGACGGCCGAGGACAACCAGCCGTCGGTGCAGATCCAGGTCTACCAGGGCGAGCGCGAGATCGCGGCGTACAACAAGAAGCTCGGAATGTTCGAGCTGACCGGTCTGCCGCCGGCCCCGCGTGGCGTGCCGCAGATCGAGGTCGCGTTCGACATCGACGCCAACGGCATCATGCACGTCGCTGCCAAGGACCTCGGCACCGGCAAGGAGCAGAAGATGACCGTCACGGGTGGCTCCTCGCTGCCCAAGGACGAGGTCAACCGGATGCGTGAAGAGGCCGAGCAGTACGCGGACGAGGACCACCGTCGCCGCGAGGCCGCCGAGTCGCGCAACCAGGGTGAGCAGCTCGTCTACCAGACGGAGAAGTTCCTCAAGGACAACGAGGACAAGGTCCCCGGTGACGTGAAGACGGAGGTGGAGACCGCGCTCGCCGAGCTGAAGGAGAAGCTCAAGGGCGAGTCCGCCGAGGGCGACAACACCGCCGAGATCCGTACCGCCACCGAGAAGGTCGCGGCCGTCTCCCAGAAGCTGGGCCAGGCGATGTACGCCAACGCCCAGGCCGAGGGCGGCCCGCAGGCCGAGGGCCAGCCGGGTGCCGAGCAGGCCCAGGCCGACGGCCAGGACGATGTCGTCGACGCCGAGATCGTCGACGACGAGAAGGACACCAAGGGCGGTGCGGCGTGACCGAGGAGACTCCGGGCTTCGAGGAGAAGCCCGACGTCCCCTCCGGCGCCACCTCTGAAGACGCCGGGACGGAGGCCGCCACCCCCTCTTCCGAGGAGGCGGCGGCCCCCGCCGGGGACGCGAACGAGACAGCCGGTCTGACGGCACAGCTGGACCAGGTCCGCACCGCGCTCTCCGAGCGCACCGCAGACCTCCAGCGGCTCCAGGCCGAGTACCAGAACTACCGACGCCGCGTGGAGCGGGACCGGGTCACGGTCAAGGAGGTCGCGGTCGCGGGTCTCCTGTCCGAGCTGCTGCCCGTGCTCGACGACGTCGGCCGGGCCCGGGAGCACGGCGAGCTGCTGGGCGGGTTCAAGTCGGTGGCCGAATCGCTGGAGACGGTCGTCGCCAAGCTCGGCCTGCAGCAGTTCGGCAAGGAGGGCGAGCCCTTCGACCCGACGATCCACGAGGCCCTGATGCACTCGTACGCGCCGGACGTCACCGAGACGACCTGCGTGGCGATCCTGCAGCCTGGGTACCGGATCGGCGAGCGCACCATCCGTCCCGCACGGGTGGCGGTGGCCGAACCCCAGCCGGGGGCGACGCCCGCGGCCGCGAAGGACGCGAAAGAAGAGCAGGCAGCCGACGAGGAGAGCGGTGGCGGCGAGGAGGTCTGACATTCTGTCCGACCACCTGGCAGTACACCGCCCGGCCACCGGGCC
>CBRG010000144.1 GCA_000470535.1 Streptomyces sp. AW19M42 | reverse complement strand
TTTTCTGCGTTCCCGACAGTTTAAGGTCGTGACATGCGCTACGAACTGGTCATCTTCGACAACGACGGTGTGCTCGTGGACAGCGAGCCGATCTCCAACACCCTCCTCGCCGGCTACCTCACGGAGCTCGGCCACCCCACCACGTACGAGGAGTCCCTCCGCGACTACATGGGGGCCGCCATGCACCGGGTGCACGACCTCGTCGAGGAGCGGGGCGGGGAGAAGCTGCCCGCGGACTTCGACGACACGTTCCACTCGCGGGTGTTCGCCGCGTTCCGGCAGGAACTGCGGCCCGTCCCCGGCGTCGAGGAGGTGCTGGGGGATCTCGTCGCCGAGGGGATCCCGTACTGCGTCGCGTCCTCCGGCAGCCACGAGCGGATCCGGGTCGGGCACCGGACGACCGGGCTGGATCAGTGGTTCGAGGAGGAGTGGATCTTCAGCTCCGAGGACGTGGGGCGCGGGAAGCCGGCGCCCGACCTGTTCCTGTACGCCGCCGACCGGATGGGGGTGCCGCCGGAGCGGTGCGTCGTCATCGAGGACAGCCCGCTCGGGGTGGAGGCGGCCAGGGCCGCGGGGATGGATGTGTACGGGTTCACATCGATGATGCCGGCGGACCGGCTGGCCGGGGTGACCGGCCATTTCTCCGACATGGGACAGCTGCGGGAATTGCTTGCCTGATGCGTCTACCCACGGGTAGGAACTGGCTCTACGCTCGCGCCCATGACAGATGCACGTTTGCGGCACGGCAGAGCTTCCCTTGCGTTGAGCTTCTTCGTGCAAGGCGTCACGTTCGCTTCTCTCGTGACGCGGATCCCCGCCATTCAGGACCGGTACGGGATATCCGACGCCCTGCTGCCCGTGTTCCTCGCCGCCGTCCCGATCCTCGCCGGTGTGGGCAGCGTGGTCACCGAGAAGGTGGTCGCACGGGTGCGGCCGCGCGTGGTTCTGCGCTGGACGCAGCCCGTCGTGCTGCTGGCGCTCCTCGGCGTCGGGGCCGGGAGCGAGTTGTGGGCGGCGGCCCTGGCGCTCGGCGTGTTCGGGCTGGCCGTCGGTGCGCTGGACGCGTCCACGAACATGATGGGGGTCAGCCTCCAGCGGGCGTACGGGCGTTCCATCATGCTCGGCTTCCACGCCGCGTACAGCCTGGGCGGGATCGCCGGGGCGTCGATGGCGTGGGCCGGGGCGCACTGGGATCTGTCGCTGCTGATCTCGTACCTCCCGGTCGTGGTGGTGCTGTTGCCCGTCGCGTTCGTCGGGAGCCGGTGGTACGTAGAGGGGAAGCTGGAGGACGAGGGGCAGGCCGCGCCGAAGGGGAAGGCCGGGGCGGTCTCGTTCAAGCTGCTGATGCCGCTCTGCCTGGTGATGAGCTTCGCGTACATCGGGGACTCGACCGTCTCCAACTGGAGCGCCAAGTACCTACAGGACGTGCTGGGGAGTTCGGAGCAGCTGTCGACCGTTCCGTACAACGTCTACATGGTGACGACGTTGCTGGGGCGGGCCGTCGGGGACTTCGGGGTGCGGCGGTTCGGGGCGGTGGCCGTGGTGCGGTTCGGGAGTGTGCTGGCCGCGGCCGGGTTCGGGGTGGTGGCCGTCGCCGGCGGGGCCTGGGTCGGGATGCTCGGGTTCACCATGCTGGGGTTCGGGCTGTGCGTGATCGTGCCGCAGACGTTCGCGGCCGCGGGGCGGATGTTCCCCGATGACAGCGACACCGCGATCGCCCGGCTGAACATCTTCAACTACGTGGGATTCCTGGTCGGCTCGCCCCTGGTGGGGGCGATCGGGGACGCCTGGAGCTACCGGGGCGCGATGCTCGTACCGATGGTGCTGGTGCTTGCGATGCTCGTGTACGCCAGATCGTTCGGCGCGGAGCCCGCCCGATACGGTGGCGGGCATGAGCGGCCGCGCACAGTTGATGTGGGATGACGCAGTAACGGGATACGACTTCGGGGACAGCCACCCCATGGACCCGGTCAGACTCGCCCTGACGATGGGCCTGGTACGGGCGTTCGGTCTCGACCGTGCGGTCGACGTGGTGGCGGCCAAGGCCGCCGGGGAGTCCACGCTGCGGCTCGTGCACCGTTCCGACTACGTGGCGGCCGTGCGGGCCGCCTCGGCGGACCCGGGCCGCGCGGACCAGAACTACGGACTCGGTACGGTGGACGATCCGGCGTTCGCCGGGATGCACGAGGTGTCCTCGCTGATCGCCGGGCAGTCCGTGGCCGCCGCGGAGGCGGTGTGGCGCGGGCAGACCGGGCACGCGGTGAACTTCAGCGGCGGGCTCCATCACGCGATGCCCGGCAGCGCGTCGGGCTTCTGCATCTACAACGACCCGGCGCTCGCCATCGCCAGGCTGCTGGAGCTGGGCGCGGAGCGGGTCGCGTACGTCGATGTGGACGTACACCACGGGGACGGCGTGCAGGCGGCGTTCTGGGAGGACCCACGGGTGCTGACCGTCTCGCTGCACGAGCACCCCCGCACCCTCTTCCCGCAGACCGGCTGGCCGGAGGAGACCGGGGCCGGGGCGGGCGAGGGCGGTGCGGTGAATGTGGCGCTGCCGGCCGGGACGGGGGACGCGGGGTGGCTGCGGGCGTTCCACGCGGTGGTGCCGGAGCTGCTGGCGGACTTCCGGCCGCAGGTCCTGGTGACGCAGCACGGGGCCGACACGCACTTCGAGGACCCACTGGCCCATCTCGCGGTGTCGCTGGACGCCCAGCGGGCGGTGATGGCGGCCTGCCACGACCTCGCCCACGAGTACGCGGACGAGGGGCGCTGGGTGGCGCTCGGCGGGGGCGGTTACGCGGTGGTGGACGTGGTGCCGAGGTCCTGGACGCATCTGGTGGGGATCGCCGCCCACGCGCCGGTGGACCCGGAGTCGGTGATCCCGTCGTCCTGGCGGGACGAGGTCTACGCCCGGACCCGGCAGCTCGGGCCGGCCCGGATGACGGACGGCCGCACCCCGTCGTGGAAGTCGTGGGAAGAGGGGTACGACCCGGCCGACCGGCTGGACCAGGCGGTGCTGGCGAGCCGTCGGGCGGCCTTCCCGCTGCGGGGGCTGCTGACCTGAGGCGTCCGGGCGGTCGCTGACCTGATTCCGGCGGCCGGGAGTGGTTGCTCCAACTGTGGGCCCAATCCGGCTTTTGGCCCCTCGGCGGTGCGGGTACGGGAGCATCGGCAGGGTGTTGAGCACCGGAGCGCTGCGCGCGCATCTGCTGGCGGCCCGGCTGGCCGGTCCCGTGGCCACCTCGCGGGAGGTGAGTCTGCGGAGTTATCGGCTGTTCGCGGCCAGGGACCCCCGGGTGACGCTCGGCCTCGACCCCGGACGGGGCTGGGGGGAGCTGGACCTGCTCCGGCTCATGGCCGACAAGTGCGGGGTCTCGGCCGATCCCGCGCATGTCTCGGGTCCCGATGTGATCGACCCGGAGCGGACGTTGGCGGGGCTGGACGCCTTCGCGGGCCGGCTGGCGGACGCGGCCCGGCGGCGGGTGCCGGTGCTGTTCGGTACGGGGCATCCGCACCGGCTGCTCGGTTTCTACGCAGCGTTGGCAGACGCTTTGTCGTCGGTCGGGTGCACCGTCCTCACCCCCGCGCAGGGGCGATGTATCGACATAACGACCCGGTTCGGCGTACGCACGTACAACCTGGACTACGTAGGGGGAGTCGCGCTGGTGCGCGAACCCGGCGTGCGGGTGCCCGGTGGTGGTACCGGCGCACACTCCCACTCCCCGCTGCCGGTCAGGGTCGTTCTGGGAGCCGCGGCGTCGGGCCGGGGGCCGCTGCCGGAACTGGTCGTGGGGGACCACGGATGGGTCTGCGGGGCAGGTCAGCTGGGCATCGAGGCGATCGGGCTGGCCGATACGGACGATCCCGCACTGTTCGTCGGTGAGGCCGAGGGAAGGGTGTCGGCCGTCGTCCCGGTGGACGACGCCGTGCGGTCCGCCTACTACCTGCCGCTCACGCGCTATGTACTCAATCGGGCGGCTCTGTCACAGTAGGCGGCCGATCGTCTCTCCTCTTCCCCACTCGCATCACCCGCCCCTAATCTGGGCAGTGAGCGCACATCGACGAAGAGTCACCGGAGGGGAAGCCGGTGCGCGTCGCGTGCGGAAGGTACAGGTGGATCATGGCTGCTGACAGCGAGAGGCCTCTCAACGAGGTCAAGTTTCTGACCGTGGCGGAAGTCGCCTCGGTCATGCGAGTGTCGAAGATGACCGTGTACCGCCTGGTGCACAGCGGTCATCTGCCGGCGATCCGGGTGGGCAGGTCCTTCCGGGTGCCGGAGCAAGCGGTTCATGAGTATCTCCGGGAGTCCTTCGTGGGGGTGGGGTCGGCCTGACATTCCCCTCGGATTACGTCCCTCACCCGGTGGCGGGTAGGCTAGGCCGACGTAGGTCGTGTGGGCCCAGACGCCCCGCACCAGTGAAGAAGAAGTGAGCGAGGGTAGTCGTGGGCTCTGTCATTAAGAAGCGGCGTAAGCGGATGGCCAAGAAGAAGCACCGCAAGCTGCTCAAGCGCACGCGCGTTCAGCGTCGCAACAAGAAGTAAGCGAACGCAGTTCGTGAAATCCGCAGCCCTCCCGCCTGTAAGGCGGGAGGGCTGCGGTGCTGTGCGGGGCCCGGTGCGGCCGGGTCCCGGGACACACATTCGGGCCAAGACGCGGGAGAAGGCCGCCGCGCGGGCATCACAGGGCAACATCCACCCGCTACGGTGACGACCGGGGGAGAACCTCTCTTCGAGGACCCCTCCCACTCACCTCACGGGAGACCGACGGAAGGCGCTGATCTTGGGGAAGGTCGTGCTCGTCACGGGAGCGGCCCGACAGCTGGGCGGCCGGTTCGTGCGGCGCATCCAGCGTGATCCGGACGTGGACCGGGTGATCGCGGTCGACGCGGTCGCGCCCGGCCATCAGCTGGGGGACGCCGTCTTCGTGACGGCGGACATCCGCCAGCCCGCCATCGCCAGAGTCCTCGCCGAGCACTCGGTCGACACGGTCGTCCACCTGGACGTCAGCGCGATGGGCCTCGGAGCCCAGGGCCGCAGCGCGGTCAAGGAGACCAACGTCATCGGCACCATGCAGCTGCTCGGTGCGTGCCAGAAGGCCCCCGCCGTCCAGCGCCTGGTGATCAAGTCCAGTACGGGTGTGTACGGCTCCGCGCCCCGCGATCCGGCGGTCTTCCACGAGACCACCCCGCCCAAGTCCCTGCCGAGCGGGGGCTTCGCGAAGGACGCGGTGGAGGTAGAGGGGTACGTACGGGGCTTCGCGCGCCGCAGGCCGGACGTGGCCGTGTGCGTGCTGAGGTTCGCGAACATCCTGGGCCCCGACGCGGACTCGCCGCTGGCCGACTATCTGTCGCTGCCGGTGCTGCCGACCGTGTTCGGGTACGACCCGAGGCTCCAGTTCGTGCACGAGGACGACGTCATCGACGTACTCGGCATCGCCGCGAGCGAGCCCCGGCGTGGCACGCTGAACAGCGGCACCTTCAACATCGCCGGGGACGGGGTGCTGCTGCTCTCGCAGTGCTCGCGGCGGCTGGGGCGGCCGACGCTGCCGGTGCTGCTGCCCGCGGTGACCTGGGTAGGTCAGGCGCTCCGTACGGTCGGTATGACGGACTTCTCGCCGGAGCAGATCCGGCTGCTCACCCATGGCAGGGTGGTCTCCACCGTCCAGATGCGCGAGACCCTGGGCTTCCTGCCTCGGTTCACCACGGTGGAGACGTTCGCGGAGTTCGCGCGCAGCCGGGGACCGGGGCTGCTGCCGCCCGAAGCGGTGGGCCGGGCCGTCGGCAGACTGGCAGCGATGCCGTTCGCCGGAGAGGCCGGCGGGGCTCCGGGGATCACCGGGGCCGGCGACGACACACACCCGACCCCGAGCGGCAGGTAGAGGAGCGCACCGACGATGGCGGATGCCAAGGTCATTCCGTTCGACGACGACCGTTCGCGGTCGGGGGGCTCGCCGCGTGCCGCGCGGCGGCGAGGACCCGGGCGCGGCAACGGGTCCGTGAGCGCCCTGCCGGGCCAGCCGGACGCCGGGCTGCCGGGTGAGCCCCAGGGGGCCGAGACGGCGGCAGAGGGCGCGGGACGAGCCGGCTGGGAACGGCGGATCGCGGGCGGTCTGGCGTTCCTGCGGCGGCGGGTCACGGGCGAGTACGACGTCGACGAGTTCGGCTACGACGAGGAACTCACCGACCAGGTGCTGATGTCGGCGCTGCGGCCCGTGTACGAGAAGTACTTCCGGGTCGAGGTGAAGGGCATCGAGAACATCCCGTCGGACGGCGGGGCGCTCATCGTGTCCAACCACTCCGGGACGCTGCCGCTGGACGGGCTGATGCTCCAGGTCGCGGTCCACGACAACCATCCGGCGGGGCGGCATCTGCGGCTGCTCGCGGCGGACCTGGTCTTCATGCTGCCGGTCGTCAACGAGCTGGCCCGCAAGGCGGGGCACACGCTGGCGTGCGCGGAGGACGCGGAGCGGCTGCTGAGGCAGGGCGAGGTCGTCGGGGTGATGCCGGAGGGCTTCAAGGGCATCGGCAAGCCGTTCAGCGAGCGGTACAAGCTCCAGCGCTTCGGGCGGGGCGGCTTCGTGTCGACGGCGCTGCGGGCCGGGGTGCCGATCGTGCCGTGCTCGATCGTGGGGGCGGAGGAGATCTACCCCATGATCGGCAACTCCAAGACGCTGGCGCGGCTGCTGGGTACGCCGTACTTCCCGATCACGCCGACGTTTCCGTGGCTGGGGCCGTTGGGGGCGGTGCCGTTGCCGACGAAGTGGACGATCCAGTTCGGTGAGCCGATTCCTACGGACGGGTATCCGCTGGAGGCGGCGGAGGATCCGATGCTGATGTTCAATCTTACGGATCAGGTGCGGGAGCAGATTCAGCACACGCTGTACAAGTTGCTGGTGCAGCGGCGGTCGGTGTTCTTCTGAGTTTCCGGGGGCGCCCGGATGCCGCTCTGTCCTCAATCGCCGGACGGGCTTGGGTTGGCCGGACGACGGGCTTGGGTTGGTCGAACGGGCTTGGGTTGGCCGGACGGGCTTGGTGGTGCCCGTCCGGCGGTGGTTCGTGGGTCAGTTCTTGTCGTCCCTGCTGTCGATGCCCAGGCCCCCGATCAGGCCGGGGATCAGCGGGGGCAGGGTGATGTCCGGTGTGGGCGCCGTGCTCGGGGTGTCCTTGGACGGTTCGGTGGCGTCCGGTGACGGCGGGTCGAAGAGGTCGTCCGTGCCGCCCCCGATCAGGCCGTCCGCCGGGGTGCTGCCCGAGTTCGAGGGGCGGGGCGAGGTGCTGCTGCCCTTCTTGCCCTCGTGCGCGCCGGCGGGTGAGGAGGACGAGGGCGACGGCTTGTGCGACGAGGGGGCCGTGCCGGTACCGGAGCCCGTGCCCGTGTCGGTGGAGTCGGACCGCTGGGATCCGCCGTTCTTCTCCGGGGCGCGAGGGAACAGCGACTGCAGCGGCGCGACTTCTTCGTCTATGGCCGCGAAGACGGAGCTCACCTGGTCACCGAGCTCGGTGAGCTGGACGGGCAGCCGGTCGCGGAGGTTGGTCCAGCTGTCGCGGTGTGAGCGGGAGAAGGTGTCCAGGGTCTGGATCGGGCCGATGGCGCCGTCCCGCTGGTAGGCGGCGTGCAGCAGGCGGTGGCCCTCCGTGGCGTCGTGCGTCATGCCGTTGAGCGTGCGCCTGACCTCCCCGAGCTGCTCGTGGTCCAGGTCGCCCGAGCGGCCGCGCTCCATCAGCCTGCGGGCCTCGCTGAGCCGGGTCGATGCCTGGTCCAGGTAGACCTCGCCGCGGCTGGTGTCGCTGCCGGCCAGGTTGAGGTGGATGTCCTCCATGCCGCGCTTCAGCCCGTAGAGCGAATCGCCCGGGAGGGCGTCGGAGCTGGCCGCGGCCACTCCGCCGAAGGCTCCCGCGGCCACACCGACGGTGAGTCCGCCGGCCGCGAGGCCCTTCGTCCAGCGCGATCTGGGGCGCAGTTTGCGGAGCGGGGAGGCCCGGTGGGCCCCCTTGCTCCGCTGTTCGGGTACTGCGGGGGCCGCGGGCGTGCCGCCCGCGGCGAACATGGCCTCCATGGCGGCGACGAGCTGGGCTCGCTGCACCACTTTGACCTCGGGATCCAACGCCGGCTTCGGTAGCTCACCGAGGCCGTTCGCCAAGGCCAACAGCGGTCCGCGGTCGGCCGGTTCGGCCGGTTCCTCGGGCTGTACGGCCGCCGCACCGCGGAGCGACTGCTCCTCCACGGCCTGGGCGAAGGCGTTCGCCCGCCGGTGTGCCGAGACGTTTGCGATCACTGGCGGCACCTCCTCTCGTCATGACGGTCGACTCCCCTGAGGGTCCGGAAGGTTGCACACCTTGAGCGCATCCACACGATTGAGTGAGTGTCTGCGGACAGGGGGTGACGACAGGGGGCCTGCAACCGGCACAACGAGTGGCGCGGCACTTGGGTTACGCACGAAGGATGATCGGACCAGTGCGTGATGAACGTATTGCCGAGAGCGATTCGGCCCGGATGGGATCAGCGGGCATCGTCCGGAAGGAGGCGGGCAAGGGTGCGGACGGCGCGGTACTGCAGGGTCTTGATCGCGCCCTCGTTCTTGCCCATCACCCGGGCGGTCTCGGCGACCGAGAGCCCTTGCAGGAAGCGCAGGGTCACGCACTCCTGCTGCTGGGGGTTGAGTCGGCGCACGGCTTGCAGCAGTGCGGCATTGGAGAGGGACTCCAGGACGGAGTCCTCTGGGCTGCGCTCGACCTCGTTGGCGTCGAGCATTTCGCCGGTGGTCACTTCCAGCCGGAACCGACTGGATTTGAAGTGGTCGGCGACCAGGTTGCGAGCGATGGTGACCAGCCAGGCGCCGAAGTCGCGGCCCTGCCAGGTGAACGTGGAGATACGCCGCAGGGCGCGCAGGAAGGTCTCACTGGTGAGGTCCTCCGCTGTCGCCTTGCCGCCCACGCGGTAGTAGATGTAGCGGTACACGGTGTCGCTGTACTGGTCATAGAGGCGGCCGAAGGCGTCAGCCTCACCGGCCTGTGCGCGCTCGACGAGATCCATCATGCGCGCGCTGTCGCTGTCGGCTGTCGGCCGACGAACGGTGGACGTGGTCGTTGCGCCGCGGTTGCTGCGTCTTCCGACCGCCGCACCGCGTTCGGCCAGGGCGTAGCAAGGGCCGGCAGGCGCAGGGGTGGCAAAGGCGGGTACGGCGTACGCGGTGGGGACGAAGCCGCGCAAGCGGTCGCCGACCGTTGCGCGCAGCGTAGCCAGGCCCGAGGCGTCAACCCCGACGTGTGGGTACACGGGACTCCCAGAGGCAGAGCTTCCATCACGTGCAGTGCGAAACCGTCACTCGTCGTAGTGAGTGGTGGGTTCCGGAATGCGTCTGAGGAGAATAACGCTTCGTACAGGCGGCGCTACACCCAGTTGCTCAAATCGCCGGTTACGTCGCTTCTGTAGCGACTATTCGACACATTCAGTAGCGCATGGTGACCGGTTATTGATCGAATTATTTCGAGATCTGCCAGGGGCCGCGACAGGTTGTGGTCGGGCGGGGACGGCCCCGACGACCGGGGCGGCCCGGGTCAGCGACGGCGGCGGTGCAGGGCGACAGCTGCGGCGGTGCCGCCCGCGAGGGCGCCCACACCCGCCGCGGCCGGAATGCCGACCTTGGCCGCCTTGCGGCCCGTCCGGTAGTCGCGCAGCCGCCAGTCGCGGGCCCGCGCGTGCTTGCGGAGCTTGCTGTCGGGGTTGATCGCGTACGGGTGCCCGACCAGGGACAGCATCGGGATGTCGTTGTGCGAGTCGCTGTACGCGGCGCAGCGCGCCAGGTCCAGGCCCTCCGCCGCCGCCAGGGCGCGTACCGCCTCGGCCTTCGCGGGGCCGTGCAGCGGTTCACCCACCAGCCGTCCGGTGTAGACGCCGTCGACGGATTCCGCGACGGTGCCGAGCGCGCCGGTCAGGCCGAGGCGGCGGGCGATGATCGTGGCGGTCTCCACCGGGGCGGCGGTGACCAGCCAGACCTTCTGGCCGGCGTCGAGGTGGGCCTGGGCGAGGGCGCGGGTGCCGGGCCAGATGCGGTCGGCCATGTACTCGTCGTAGATCTCCTCGCCGATGGACATCAGCTCGGAGACGCGGTGGCCCTTCACGATGGACAGGGCGCTGTCGCGCGCGTCCTGCATGTGTTCGGGGTCCTCGACGCCGGCCAGCCTGAACCAGGCCTGCTGCCAGGCGAACCGGGTCAGTTCGCGGCGCTCGAAGAACTTCCGCTTGTACAGGCCACGGCCGAAGTGGAAGATCGCGGCGCCCTGCATCACGGTGTTGTCGAGGTCGAAGAAGGCGGCTGCCCGGTCGTCACCGACGACGGGGAACTCGGGTTCCTCGGCCGGCGTGCCGGGCGTGGCGCCGGCTTCGGCTTCGGTGTCGGCCGGGAGCTCGGCGTCGAGCGACGACTTCCGCGCGGCTTCCGCCGCCGCCTCGCCTGCCAGCACGCTCCGTGCTGTCGCGGAGCGCCTACGGGGTGTGAGCCATCCAAGAGCGGCCATGTCGTGAGCATAGCCAGTCGGTTCGGCCCTCCCCGACCTGCCGGGATGCGAAGGCGTGAACTCTCGTGGACCGGATTGTTGGACGGGTGATTCCGGGCGCGGGGGACGAGGGACCGGCCGGCGCCGCGCGCGGCGCAGAATGAGGGGTATGAGTCCCCTGTTGCGCCGTACGAAGAAGAAGCCCGCGGACCGGGTGGTGACCCTGGTCGGGAAGCCCGGGTGTCACCTCTGTGACGATGCCAGGCTGGTGGTGCGGAAGGTCTGTGAGGAGACCGGCGCGTCCTGGGAGGAGAAGGACATCACCCTGGACGATGAGCTGTACCGGGAGTACTGGGAGCAGATCCCCGTGGTGCTCATTGATAACGAACAGCACACGTTCTGGCGGGTGGACCCGGCGAGACTGCGCAGGGCGCTGATTTCCTGAGTGAAACCCGGTTACCATCGTGGGCGTTTTGAGTGGTCCCGGGGGCGTAGTCGTGAGGAGCGTGTACCACCTTGCCCCCTTCGGGTCTGCAACGGGCTGATGCGATCGGCGGTTCCTGGATCGCGCGACGGATGTGCGTGACCCCGGTCACTTTGACCGGACAAATCGGACACCATCTTTGTGCACGCGTTCACAAAGACATAGCCTGCATTCGACGGGGCGGCCATGGGACATGCGGCCGCCTGCAGCCCCGCTCATCCCGCAGGAGCACCGTGGCAACTGGCCGAAACCACCGACCGGCGACCCGTAGCCGAGGAATTCCCGAGGCCACCGTCGCCCGACTTCCGCTGTATCTCCGTGCGCTGACCGCACTCTCCGAGCGCTCGGTCCCCACGGTCTCCTCCGAGGAGCTCGCCGCGGCGGCGGGGGTCAACTCCGCCAAGCTGCGCAAGGACTTCAGCTATCTGGGTTCCTACGGGACGCGCGGCGTCGGCTACGACGTCGAGTATCTCGTCTACCAGATCTCCCGTGAACTCGGCCTCACCCAGGACTGGCCGGTCGCCATCGTCGGCATCGGCAACCTCGGTGCCGCGCTCGCCAACTACGGCGGTTTCGCCTCCCGCGGCTTCCGGGTCGCCGCGCTGATCGACGCCGACCCGGCGATGACCGGAACGCCCGTCGCGGGTATCCCCGTCCAGCACGCCGACGAGCTGGACCGGATCATCAGCGAGAACGGCGTGTCGATCGGTGTGATCACCACCCCGCCCGGCGCGGCGCAGCAGGTCTGCGACCGCCTGGTGGCCGCCGGTGTCACCTCCATCCTGAACTTCGCCCCGACCGTGCTCTCGGTGCCCGACGGCGTCGACGTGCGCAAGGTCGACCTCTCCATCGAGCTCCAGATCCTCGCCTTCCACGAGCAGCGCAAGGCCGGCGAGGACGCCGCCGCGGACGACGGCCCCGACCCGGCCGCGCCGCCGGTGCGGGCCACGAGCACCGGCCGGAAGGGACCCGACGGGGACATGCCCGCGGTGATGCCGGCATGAGTCTCCTCGTCGTAGGGCTGAGCCACCGCAGCGCCCCCGTCTCCGTGCTGGAGCGGGCCTCGCTGGCCGCCGACGCCCAGGTCAAGCTGGGCCAGGACATCCTTGCCGCGGAGCCCGCGACCGAGGCCGCCGTGCTGGCCACCTGCAACCGCATCGAGCTGTACGCCGACGTGGACAAGTTCCACGCGGGCGTCGCCGAGCTGTCCACCCTGCTCGCCCAGCACAGCGGCGTCGGTCTGGACGAGCTCACTCCGTATCTTTATGTGCACTACGAGGACCGGGCCGTCCACCACCTCTTCTCGGTGGCCTGCGGACTGGACTCGATGGTCGTGGGCGAGGGCCAGATCCTCGGCCAGATCAAGGACGCGCTGGCGCTGGGGCAGGAACTGCACACCGCCGGACGGCTGCTGAACGACCTCTTCCAGCAGGCCCTGCGGGTCGGCAAGCGCGCCCACAGCGAGACCGGGATCGACCGGGCCGGGCAGTCGCTCGTCACCTTCGGCCTGGAACAGCTCGCCGAGGGCAGCGACCCCGCCGCCTGGGCCAAGGGCAAGCGCGCCTTGGTGATCGGCGCGGGCTCGATGTCCTCGCTGGCCGCGGCCACCCTGGCCCGTACCGGTGTCGCGGAGATCGTCGTCGCCAACCGCACCCGGGCCCGGGCCGACCGGCTGGTGGAGATCCTCAGCCAGGCCGGCGGCGCCTCGGTCGCCACCCACGCGGTGGAGATGGCCGCGGTCTCCGACGAACTGACACGTGCCGATGTCGTCGTCTCCTGCACCGGCGCGACCGGTCTGGTGCTGAGCGCGGAGGCCGTCGCCGGTGCGCTCGGGCTGGACTTCGCCCCGCAGGAGGCGCCCGCCGAGCCCGCCGCCGCGCCGCCCGTCGAGCTGGACCAGCACGCCGCGTGGGTGGAGAACGGTTCCGCCACCGCGACCGCGCAGGCGCAGGCCGTCCGCCGGGTCACCGTGCCCGCCCAGTCCACCGGACCGGTCCGGCTCGCCCTGCTGGACTTGGCGATGCCCCGCGACATCGACGGGGACGCCGCGCGCCTCGACGGTGTGCGCCTCGTCGACATCGAGTCGCTCGCCGAGGCGTCCGCGGACGCCCCGATGGCCGCCGATGTGGACCAGGTGCGCACCATCGTCGCCGACGAGGTCGCCGCCTTCGGTGCCGCCCAGCGCGCCGCCCACATCACTCCCACCGTCGTCGCCCTGCGCACGATGGCCGCCGGAGTGGTCGCGGGCGAGATCGCACGGCTGGACGGGCGCCTCCCCGACCTGGACGAGAAGCAGCGCGCCGAGATCTCGCAGACCGTGCGCCGCGTCGTCGACAAGCTCCTGCACGCGCCCACCGTGCGGGTCAAGCAGCTCGCCAGCGAGCCCGGCGGCGCCGGGTACGCCGATGCGCTGCGGGAACTCTTCGACCTCGACCCGCAGACGGTCGCGGCCGTCTCCCGGGCAGACCTGAACGACCCGAATCGAGGGCGGTCATGACCGACAACTCACCCCCGGGCGCGGGGGCCAGCCAGCCGCTGCGGCTGGGGACCCGGCGCAGCAAGCTGGCCATGGCGCAGTCCGGCCTGGTGGCCGACGCGGTCAGCGAGGTGACCGGGCGGGCCGTCGAGCTCGTCGAGATCACCACGTACGGGGACACCTCCAAGGAGCAGCTGTCGCAGATCGGCGGGACCGGCGTGTTCGTCGCCGCGCTGCGCGAGGCGCTGCTCCGCGGTGACGTGGACTTCGCCGTCCACTCGCTGAAGGACCTGCCGACCGCGCAGCCCGAGGGGCTCGTGCTGGCCGCGGTGCCGGAGCGCGAGGACCCGCGTGACGTGCTGGTGGCGCGGGACGGGCTGACCTTCGGGCAGCTGCCGCCCGGTTCCCGGATCGGCACCGGCTCGCCGCGCCGCATGGCGCAGCTCAACGCGTACGCCCGCAGTCACGGCCTCGACGTAGAGACCGTGCCGATCCGCGGCAACGTCGATACGCGCATTGGTTTTGTACGAAGCGGTGAACTGGACGCGGTGGTACTCGCCGCGGCCGGACTCAGCCGTCTCGGCCGGACCGGTGAGGTGACCGACTTCCTGTCGGTCGACACCGTTCTGCCCGCTCCCGGCCAGGGAGCACTGGCGATCGAATGTGCTGTCAGCAGCACGGACCTCGCCGCCGCGCTCGCGGAGCTCGACGACCTGTACACCCGGGCCGCCGTGACTGCCGAGCGTGCCCTGCTCGCCGCCCTGGAGGCCGGCTGCTCCGCACCCGTGGGTGCGCTGGCCGACCTCCTGGCCGACGGTCAGGCTGTCAACGAACTGCGCCTGCGCGGAGTCGTCGGGTCCACCGACGGTTCCTCGCTGGTACAGCTGTCCACCACCGGTCCCGTCCCCACGTCGCACGACGACGCGGCGGCCCTCGGTCGCGAACTCGCGGCCGAGATGCTCGCCAAGGGTGCGGCCGGTCTTATGGGGGAGCGAGCACTTTGAGCCCCACCGGCCCCGCCGCATCCGATCTTCCTGTCCTGTCCGCAGGGCACGTCACCTTCCTCGGCGCCGGTCCCGGCGATCCGGGACTGCTGACTCTGCGCGCCGTCGAGGCGCTTGCGAGCGCGGACGTTCTTGTCGCCGAGCCGGACGTTCTCGGCGTCGTCCGCTGCCATGCGCGCGCAGGCGTAAGCACGCCTGAGCTGACGGTTGTTGACGCGCAGTCAACAGCCGTCGGGGTACCCGTTCTCAGGGATGCGGCCAATCTTGTCATGGAGGCCGCGAAGGGCGGCAGGCGGGTCGTCCGTGCCGTCGCCGGTGACCCCGGCCTGGACGGGAACGCGGGCGGCGAGATGCTGGCCTGCGCCGCCGCCGGGATTCCCTTCGAGGTCGTGCCGGGTGTCGCCAACGTCGTGGGGGTGCCCGCGTACGCCGGGGTGCCGCTGCGTGACGCGCAGGGCGCGGACGTCCGGTTCGTCGACGCCCGTACCGCCTCCGACCGCTGCTGGAGCGAGGTCGGCGCGAGCGATGCCACGTGCGTCATCTCGACGACGCTCGACGCGGTGGCCGCGGCCGCCGGTGAGCTGGTCTCCGCGGGCCGCAAGCCCGACACCCCGCTGACGGTGACGGTCGGCGGCACCACGACCCGGCAGCGCACCTGGACGGCGACGCTGGGCACCATCGCCCAGCTGTTCAAGCAGGCCAAGGTCCTTCCGTCGCCGGAGGGGCACCGGCCCGTCATAGCCGTGGTCGGGGAACGCAGCTCCGCCGCCCAGCGCGACCAGCTCGCGTGGTTCGAGTCCAAGCCGATGTTCGGCTGGAAGGTGCTCGTGCCGCGTACGAAGGAGCAGGCGGCGTCGCTCTCCGACCAGTTGCGTTCGTACGGCGCGGTGCCGCACGAGGTCCCGACGATCGCCGTCGAGCCGCCGCGTACGCCCCAGCAGATGGAGCGCGCGGTCAAGGGCCTGGTCACCGGCCGCTACGAGTGGATCGCGTTCACCAGTGTCAACGCCGTGAAGGCGGTCCGGGAGAAGTTCGAGGAGTACGGGCTCGACGCCCGTGCCTTCGCCGGGATCAAGGTCGCGGCCGTCGGTGAGCAGACCGCCGCCGCGCTCGTCGACTTCGGTGTGAAGCCGGACCTGGTGCCCTCCGGTGAGCAGTCCGCCGCCGGGCTGCTGGAGGACTGGCCGCCGTACGACCCGGTCTTCGACCCGATCGACCGGGTGTTCCTGCCGCGTGCCGACATCGCCACCGAGACGCTGGTGGCCGGTCTCATCGAGCTGGGCTGGGAGGTCGACGACGTCACCGCGTACCGCACGGTCCGCGCCTCGCCGCCGCCCGCCGACACCCGTGAGGCCATCAAGGGCGGCGGCTTCGACGCGGTGCTCTTCACCTCGTCCTCGACGGTGCGCAACCTGGTCGGCATCGCCGGCAAGCCGCACAACGTGACCGTCATCGCGTGTATCGGCCCGGCCACGGCGAAGACCGCCGAGGAGCACGGTCTGCGCGTGGACGTCCTGTCCCCTGAGCCCTCGGTGCACAAGCTGGCCGAGGCCCTCGCGGCCTTCGGCGCGCAGCGCCGGGACGCGGCCAAGGAGGCCGGTGACCCGGTGACGCGGCCGAGCGAGCGGCGTCCGGGCGCGCGGCGGCGTCGTACGACGACCTGATCCGTCGTAACTGGTGCGGGGCCCGGCCGCTTCTTCGTGAAGCGGCCGGGCCCCGCCCGTTTTTCCGGCAGAGGTGTCGGCAAGAGCGTGATGTGTACGGGTCTAGTCTCGAAGGATGACTGTGTACGGAAACTTCCCCGGCTCTCGCCCCCGACGGCTGCGGACGACCCCCGTGATGCGGCGGATGGTCGCCGAGACACGGCTGGACCCGGCGAACCTGATCCTGCCCGCGTTCGTGCGCGAGGGCATCGACGCCCCGGTCGCCATCTCGGCCATGCCCGGTGTGCGTCAGCACACCCTGGACACCCTGCGGAAGGCCGCGGTCGACGCGGTCTCGGCCGGCGTCTCCGGGATCATGCTGTTCGGTGTGCCGCTGGACGAGAAGAAGGACGCCCGGGGCACGGCGGGCACCGACCCGGACGGCATCCTCCAGGCCGGTCTGCGCGCGGTCCGCGAGGAGGTCGGTGACGATCTCGTCGTCATGTCCGACCTCTGCCTGGACGAGTACACCGACCACGGCCACTGCGGGGTGCTGACCGAGGACGGCCGGATCGACAACGACGCGACGCTGGAGCGGTACGCGGAGATGGCCCAGGTCCAGGCCGACGCGGGCGCCCATGTGGTGGGTCCCAGCGGCATGATGGACGGCCAGGTCGGCGTGGTCCGCGACGCGCTGGACCAGACCGGCCACGAGGACGTGTCGATCCTCGCGTACACGGTGAAGTACTCCTCCGCCTTCTACGGCCCGTTCCGCGAGGCCGTCGGCTCCTCGCTCCAGGGAGACCGCAAGACGTACCAGCAGGACCCGGCCAACGCCCGCGAGTCGATGCGCGAGCTGGCGCTCGACCTCGCCGAGGGCGCGGACATGGTCATGGTCAAGCCGGCCGGACCGTACCTGGACGTCCTGGCGAAGGTCGCGGAGTCGGTGGACGTGCCGGTCGCCGCGTACCAGATCAGCGGCGAGTACTCGATGATCGAGGCCGCCGCCGAGCGCGGCTGGATCGACCGGGACGCGGCGATCATGGAGAGCCTGACCGGGATCCGGCGCGCGGGCGCGCAGATGATCCTGACGTACTGGGCGACGGAGGTCGCGCAGCGGCTGGGGCGCGCCTGACGGTTCCGGGACCCGGCGGGGCCTCAGAGCGCCGGTTCGCCGCCCCAGGCCGTGAGGATACGGGTGGCCTCCCGGCCCAGCGTCCGGTCGTCGGCCAGCCGGTGCAGCACCTCGGCCCGGCCCTCGCTCGGGCCCGCGTGGCTGAGCGCGGCCAGGGCGTTGTCCCGGACGAGCTGGTCCTCGTCGGTGAGGACGGCGGCCGCCATGGCGTCGTGGACCTCCGGGGCGTCCGCGTAGGGGCCGAGCGCCATGGCCGCGTACTGCCGCACCAGGTCCTCGTCGGGCCCGCGCATCACGGCGAGCAGCGCGCGCGAAGCCCGCTGCCGGTGGGTGCCGTCCGTGGGCGGCCACCGCCGCAGGGCGGTCGCGGCCTCGATCCTGGCGAGCTCGTACTCCTCGGTGTCCTCGGTCACAGAGGCGAGGAACGTCAGGGCCGCCGGGTGGTCGGGCCGGTCCGCGAGTATGCCGCCTATCCCCGCGACGATTTCGCGTCTCCGGTCGCTCTCGGGGGGTTCCGCGCGGAACTGGTCGATGAGGCTCTCTGTCCGGTCCATGGTGTGTGGCTTCCCCGTTGACGGCCCCGCACTCCCGGCCCGGCCGTCAACGGGGACGGCCGGGCCGGGAGCGCGGGGCGGACGGTGCTCGGTGACGGTGCCCAGTATCGGGGGCTCAGTAGGTGAGGGCGTCGGCCATCTCGGTCTGCCAGTAGGTGACGAAGCCGTTGTCGTCCCAGTTGGTGTCGGCCGGGAGGTTCAGCTCGGCCGGGCTGCCGGTGGAGCCCTCGGGGCTGCGGCCGGCGAAGTTGACCTGGAGGTGGGTGGCCTTGCGCGGGGCCGGGCCGGCGCCGGGCTCGCCGGTCAGGCCGATGGAGGCGTAGGCGGACTGGCCCGGGTCGAGCGTCACGACGGCCTGCGGCTGGCTGTCCTCAAGGATCGGGAAGACGGCCTGCGCGTCGTCGAAGCGGAGCTTGGGTGCGTAGTAGGCGTTGCAGGTGGTGCTGCCCGTGTTGGTCACGGTGAGCAGCAGGTGGTTGACGGGGCGGGTCACCTTGCTGACGCTGGTTTTGGTGTTGCCGCCGGTGCAGGCGTCCGACTTGCCCTTGGAGCTGCTGCCCGGCTTGTCCGTGAAGCCGGTGGAGCCGTTGTCGGTCTTCCCGGCGCCAGCCTCGGCGTCGTTCGGCGTGCCGGTCGGCGTACCGCCCGTCCTGCTGTTGGCAGCGGCGTCGGCGTCGGTGCCGTCCTTCTGTGACGCGGCGTCAGGGGACGGGGACTGCTTCGCGGCGCTGTTCGCCGCCGGGGCGGATGCTCCCGACTTGCCGTTGTCGCTCGTGCCGTCGTTGTCACCGCCGCATGCGGTGAGCGAGAGGGCGGCCAGGAGGGCGGTGGCGGCGATGACGGTGGTGCGGATGCGGTTGCTGCGCATGGTGGTACTCCCCGTGAAGTAAAGGTGCTGGATCAGCGTTGGTGGAACAGCGCTGGTGAGTCAGGTGCGGTGGATGAGGATCATGACGACCGTGCCTGCCACGATCACCACGCCGATGGCCAGGACATCGATGAGCTCGATGCGGAAGAGGGTTCGCATTGCTCGTTCCCCGTGGTCTCTGCGGTGTGGTCTCAGACTGCGGGGCGGCGGATTCCGGCCGCAACACCTGCAGATCCATTGGGGATGCTGGAACGCCTGCGCGTACTGTGACCTGGGCAGATTCCACGTCCCTGGAACGGTGTTCCGGGACGAACCAGGAGGGGGAACGCTGCAGTGGCGACGCCGGAGGCCGAGGATTTCGCGGCCCTGCTCAAGGAACTGAAGGACCGTTCGGGGCGTAGTTACGGGGTGCTTGCCGCGAAACTGCACGTCAGCACGTCGACGCTCCATCGGTACTGCAACGGGGACGCCGTACCCAACGAGTACGGGTCGGTGGAGCGGCTGGCCCGGCTGTGCGGGGCGACGTCGGACGAACTCGTGGAACTGCACCGGCGGTGGATCGTCGCGGAGGCGGCGCGGCGACGCGGAAAGCAGGAGAACGGGGCGGCTGCGTCTGTGCCCCCGTCTGCGCCTGTTCCGGCTCCCGTTCCGGACTCGGCTTCGGCTGCCGAGGGCGATCCCGAGCCCGGTGCGGATCCGGAGCCCGCACCCGAACCCGTGCCTGCCCCGGCGCCCGTTCCGCAGGCTTCCGAGCTGGAACGTGAGCATCTGGCGGCCGGGCCCGCCGCCGCCTCGGGCAACCGCTGGCGCCGCGCGTCCGCCCGTACGCGGGTGCTGCTCGCGGTGGCCGCCGTTGTCGCGCTCACCGTGCCCACCGCTGTCGTCGCCAACCAGCTCGCCGGATCGAGCGAGGGCGCCGCCGTGGGCGCGGCCCCGGGCGCGGCGGGCCACGGAGGCGACAAGAACGCGGAGGCCGTGTCCGGCGCTTCGGAGAGCGCCTCCACGTCACCCAGCCCGTCGCGGAAGCCGAGCCCTTCCGCGACCACCGGGTCCGCCACACCGTCCACGGCACCGTCGAAGACCGCCCCGCACGCGGCGGGGAGCGAGCCGAAGGCCGCCACGGGTCGGCCGCCGACCGTCACCATCAGCTCGTACAACTGGGAAGAGCCCTGCGGGCAGTACTACCTGCTGGACGAGCCCGCCGCCAACGTGCCGCCGCCGCCCGTACCGCAGGACACCCGTGGCTGGGCCCGCGCGCTGGGCGGGGTGGACGGCGGCCAGATGATGCTCGAACTCACCGTGCAGGGCACCTCGGAGCAGGCGGTCGTCCTGAAGGACCTGAACGTGCGGGTGCTGAACCGCAGCGCGCCCCTGAAGCGGTCCGCGTTCTCGATGGGCGAGGGCTGCGGGAGCGGGATCGCGCCCCAGTCCTTCGACATCGGCCTGGACAACAGCCGTCCCACGCTCACCCCCGTGGCGGGGCAGCAGGGCGACAGGAAGGTCCCGGCGAAGGACTTCCCGTTCCGCGTCTCCTCCAACGACGTGGAGGTCTTCGACCTGGACGCGCACGTCGAGGGCCACGACGTCACCTGGTACCTGGAACTGGAGTGGAGCAGCGGCGGTCAGACGGGCACCCTGCGCATCGACGACGGCGGCCAGCCGTTCCGTACGAGCAGCATCGCGGGACGGCCCGAGTACCTCTACAACAGGCAGAACTCCAAGTGGGAGGCCGCCTCCTGACACGGTGCGGGTGACCCGGCGGGCCGAGCCTCCGGGCGCCGGTGCGACGATGCGGGGATGCGCGAGGACGATGAACTGATCGATGTCGACGAGCCGGCCTGGCCGCTGCTCCTTCAGGAGCTGTCCGCCGCCGGCGTTCCGGTTGAGGTGCTGCCCGGCGACGCCGGGAGAGGCCGGGCTTCCCTGCTTCAGCTGGGGGTGTCCGCCCGGTCGAATCTGGGCGGCATCGTACTCAACTGTGGCGGTCTGCTCGTGGACGATGGATGGCTGCGGATCCTCGGAAGCCCGCGTGGCGCCGGGCTGCCCGGCCTGGCCGAGGTCAACGCGATGCCTTCGGCTCTCGATCCCGCGTGGCGGCCCGGTGCGGGTCTCGTGGTGGCGCACGACGTGCTGGGTGGGGTCTTCGCCCTCAACGGAGGCGATCCCCGTGAGGCCGGCCGTCCCGGCGAGCCGGGCGAGATCCTCTACTTCGCCCCCGACTCTCTCCGCTGGGAGGCCTTGGGCGCCGGCCACTCGGCGTGGCTGTCCTGGGTCCTGTCCGGAGGGCTCCAGACGTTCTGCCAAGGTCTGCGGTGGGACGGCTGGCGCGCTGAGGTCTCCGCGCTGGACGGCCGGCAGGGGCTCTCGGTCTTCCCGCCGCTGTGGTCGGCCGAGGCCCGCCAGGACCTGTTGGCGACCAGCCGCCGTGCGGTGCCCATGGCGGAGCTCCTGGGGCTGTACCGCGACACGTGCGATCAGTTCGACGGCAGCGACCCGGGCTTCCTCGGAGTCGTCTGCAAGTGAGCGTGATATGGGAGGATTGCGCGAACACCGTGTGAGCGGCACGACGCGCGGCGGGTGCGGCAGCGCGAACGCCGCTGACAGTGAGGGTGGGCCGGTGGACGCAGCCGAGGCGGAGAAGCAGGCCGGGCGCAGGTTCACGTGGCCGTGGTTCCTGGTGGCGGTGCTCGTCTACCTGGGGATCATCCAGGGACTCGGACAGCTGATCGGCGTGGACACGCCGTCCTCCGACAGCCGGTTCCCGACCACCGAGTCGCTCGTCCGCAACGCGCTGATCCCGATCGGCGCCTCGATCGTCTTCGTGGCCGCACTGGTGACCTGGCTCGGCTGGTGGGGCGAGGTGCTGCGTTACCGCGTGCCCGTTCGGCGCTGGGTGCGCTGGGTGCCGATCTCCATGCTGCTCGCCTCCCTTGTCGCGCTGAACTACGGCCACCTGGCCGACCAGAGCGCCGCCCTGGTCGGCTGCCTCCTGCTGCTCGGACTGTTCGTCGGTGTGGGCGAGGAGCTGATGTTCCGGGGTGTCGGCGTCCACGTGTTCAAACGCGCCGGATTCAGCGAGGGCGAGGTCGCCCTCTGGTCATCCGTGATCTTCGGCCTGGCTCACGTCAGCAACGCGATCGGCCAGGGCGCCCAGGCGATCATCCAGGCCCTGGTCGTCTGCACCTCGGGCTACTTCCTCTACCTGTGCCTGCGCGTGGGCGGCGTGATCCTGCTGCCGATGCTCGTCCACGGGCTGTGGGACACCAGCCTGTTCTCCAGCATGATCGGCGCCGAGCCCGTCGTGTACCCCGGCGCCGTCCTCATCATCCTGCTCCAAGTGGCCCTGATCGTCGTACTCGTCACCCGGCGTCGCGCCGTCAGTCCCACCAGAACGCCCACGTCTCCTGCTTGAGCAGCGCCTTCTCCGCGTATGCCTGGAGGGTGTTGAGCGTGGACTGCTGGATGTTGTCCGGGCAGAACGCGAAGTGCTCGGCCGCCAGTGCCTCGGCCTCGGCGGGCGTGGTCGGCGGGCGGCTCACGGAGACGATCATCGTGTCGAAGCCGAGCACCACGACCCGGGCCCCGAAGCGGTCCTCCCAGGAGCGCAGTACCGCGCAGAGCCGGGCCACGTCGTTCTCGTGGTTGAGCGGTCCCGACCAGCCGATCGCCGCCGGTATGTCCGCGCTGCGCCGTGCGGGCACCAGCCCCGGCCGCATTCCGGCCGGTGAGAAGCCCATCCCGGTCAGCTGGTCCGCGACCTCGGCCGCCAGGCCGTCCGGGGTGTCCGGCCCCGCCTCGGCCGGCACGGGAGCCAGGCCCGGCCAGTCGGCCGACGCGTCGTCCAGCTCGTCGTCGGCGTAGGCCTCCCACGACTCGCTCAGTACGTCCTCGGCGTCATGATCCCCGGCGTACGTCGTCCGAGCCGGGGCGAGGTCCCAGCGCTCGGGCCACTGGGCCCGCATCCCGCCGTCGATCAGTACCGGCAGCAGCCCGACGGGCCGCCCCGACGCGCGCATCGCGGCCCACGATCCGGGAGACGCGGACTCGTCCCCGTACCAGAGCAGTGGTTCGTCCCACGTGCCGTCGACCGTGTCGTCCACGAGCCTGCCGGGCGGGAGTTCGAGCCCGGCAGCGGCCGGGGAGCGCAGAGGATTCGGGAGCGTCGCCATGCCGAAACCCTAGGCGCCCCCACTGACAGTCGGCCCGTCAGCTTCCTGCGTGCCCGGTGAACGCGGCCCAGGTGGTGGGCGCGACGGCGAGCGCGGGGCCCTTGGGGTTCTTGGAGTCGCGGACGTGTACGGCGAGGGGGTGCGCGGCTACCTCGACGCAGGCTCCGCCCTGTTCGCCGCTGTAGCTGGACTTGAACCACGTACGTGCGGTGCTCAGCCGGGTCACGGCAACGTGGCCCGGCTACCCGACTTAGGGGGCATGACGGGCACGAGGGCGACGTGGCAGCGTGCGTGGTGCAGCAGCGCCTGGGTCACAGGTCCAAGGTGTAGTCCCAGGACCGACTTTCGGCGATGTGCGGCGATGACTACGACCGTACTCGTGGCGCTGGCGTCGATCAGTGTCTGGGCAGGTGCGCCGCGTACCGATCGACTGTCCAGTTGCATGAAGGGGTCCTTCTCGTGGAGGGCTGTCGCAATGCGTGCGACCGTCGCGTCCTCATCCCGGGCGCGGGACGCACGATCGTCGTGTGCGCGGTCGCTCCGGTTGTATGTCCATGCGTGCACGATGGAGAGATCGGCGTTCCGGCGGACGGCTTCTGTGAAGGCGAAGGCCGCTGCCGGATCATCCTCTTCTCCCCGTATGCCCACCACGACGGTGGGGGGAGACGAGATCGGCTGTGCCGCGGGGTCGTCCCGGACGACGAGGAGCGGGCTTCGGCAGTGGGCGGCCACCCGTAGGCTCACGGAGCCCAGCAGCAGGCCCTCGAACCCTCCGTTGCCGCGGGTGCCGACGACGGTGAGTGCCGCCGTGCGGCTCCGCCGCACCAGGACTTCCGCTGCGTCGTCCGGGACGGCGGTCGTGGTGACCCGGAGCCCCGGGTTACGGTCTGTGACGCGCTGGGCGGCTTTCGCCAGGATGTCCTGCGCATCATCGTCCAAGGGCTCGTAGGCTCCGCCCCACGGCCAGGCGTGGACGATCTCCAGCGGCACCTGGCGGCGGTGTGCCTCTCCGGCGGCCTGGTCGAGTGCGTGGGTTGCCGTTCGGGATCCGTCCGTTCCGACCACGACGTGGCCGTGCGTGGGTTCGCTTCGTAGGCTCATTCCTACTCCTTCTCGTGCTGACGGAGACACTGCTGGACGCGTGCCGGGTACGGGCGCGCTTCGGACGGCGGCCTTCGAGTTGGCCAGACGCGCCCAGGACGCTGCTATCGGGCCGGAGTGTCTTCCGGGCGCGATGTGGTGGTCGTCCTGGAGGCGCCACTGGTGCTTTTCGCGAGGTGGTTTTCCGCGCGTGCCGCGGTGAAGGCGGCGAGGCCGGCCGCCGTGGCGATGCCGAGGTCCGGCCAGGAGGGGGCGGAGGTGCCCAGGAGGTGTGAGAGGAAGGGAACGTAGACGGCGGCGACCCCCAGAGCTGCTGCGGCCAGGATGCCTGCCGGGAGGGAGGGGTTGAGTCGGGTGAGTACTCGTTCGCGCAGTCCCAGGGCGATTCCGAGCTGTGCGGCCAGCAGGGCCAGGAACAGCACCGTCTGCCAGGGCCCGCCGGTGTGCCGGATCCACAGGCTGATGCCAAGACACAGGATCGTGACGCAGACCGACAGCCGCAGGACACGCTGCCACAGGCCGTCGCCGAGGACGTGCTGTTGCGGTCGGCGGGGCGGGCGGTTCATCGCGTCGGGGGAGGCGGGTTCTGCTCCCATGGCCACCCCGGTCAGGCCGTGGGTGAGGAGGTTGATCCAGAGGATTTGTCCGGCGCGCAGGGGTAGGGCGAGGCCGACCATCGGGCCCAGGAGCATGATGAGGATTTCTGCCGCCCCGCCGGCCAGGGCGTAGAGGAGGAAGCGGCGGATGTTGGTGTAGACCCGGCGTCCTTCTTCGACGGCCGCGATGACGGAGGTCAGTTCGTCGTCAGCGAGGACCAGGTCGGCGGCCTGTCGGGCGACTTCGGTGCCGCGGCGGCCCATGGCGACGCCGATGTCGGCCTGGCGGAGTGCGGGGCCGTCGTTGACGCCGTCACCGGTCATCGCGGTGACCTCACCGCGTGCCTGCCAAGCCTCGACGATGTCGAGTTTCTGCTGCGGTGTGGTCCGGGCGAAGACCCGTATCCGGGTGAGGTCGGGGACCTGGCCTGCCGCCAGTTCCTGCCCAGTGGCCACCAGGTCCGGCTGGGTGGCTACGTCGCCCTGCAGGATGCCGACGCGTGCCGCGATCGCGCGGGCGGTCGCCGGATGGTCTCCGGTGATGAGGACGGAGGTGATGCCCGCGCGCCGGCAGGCGCGCACAGTCGCCTCGGCCGCTTCCTTGGGCGGATCGCTGATGGCTGCCAGGCCCAGCAGTTTCAGGCCGGCCTCCGCCTCCTCCGCGCGCCCTGGCAGGTCGGCGCGAGACCCTGCGGCCACGGCCAGGACACGGTAGCCCTCGGCGGACAGGGCGGCTGCCTCCTTGCGTGCCCGTTCCAGCGCGTCGGGCTTCTCGTCGAGCAGTGATGGTTCGAGGACCGCTTCCGGTGCGCCCTTGAGGTAGATCTCGATCTGCCCTCCCGGTGTGCTGTGGAGAGTGGTCATGCGTTTGCGGAGGCTGTCGAAGGGGACTTCGCCGGCCCGGGGCCGGGTGCGGGCGAGGTCTTCCTGGGTGCAGCCTGCTTTCGCGGCGCCGGTCAGCAGGGCGGCTTCCGTGGGGTCGCCGAGGGCGGCCCACGGGGTGGTCTCTTCGGTGGGCCGGACCAGCGAGGCGTCGTTGCACAAAGCCCCTGCCACGAGGACTTCGCGCACGGCCTCAGCCAGTGCGGGAGCGGGAACAACGCCAGCGTCCAGGAACTCGCCCACGGGTTCGTACCCGGTTCCGGAGAAGACGACGGTGCCGTGCGGGGTCCAGACGCGTTCGAGGAGCATGCGGCCCTCGGTGAGGGTTCCGGTCTTGTCGGTGGCCAGGACGGTGACCGATCCCAGGGTCTCGACGGCCGAGAGACGGCGCACCACCGCGTTGCGGGTGGCCATCCGTCGCGCGCCCAGGGCCAGGCCGAGGGTGACCACGGCCGGCAGTGACTCCGGGACGGCGGCGACGACGAGGCTGATCGCGGTGACGGCCATGAGTTCCAGCGACTGACCACGCAACAGGCCAAGGGCCAGGACCAGGAGACACAGACCGACGGTGACGAGGGCCAGCACTTTGCCGAGGCCGGCCAGACGCTTCTGCAAGGGGGTCATCTGCTGCCTGGGATGCATCGATGCGGCGATCACTCCCAGAGCGCTGTGCTCTCCGGTCGCGGTGACCGTGGCCAGGGCCCGGCCGCGCACCACCACGGTGCCGGCCCGCAGCTGTGCCACTTCTGAGTCCGTGCTCCGGGCGTCTTTGTCCGCCGGCACGGATTCGCCGGTCAGTGTCGACTCGTCGACCAGGAGCGCGGCGGCCTGCAGGAGGGTGGCGTCGGCCGGCACGATGTCGCCCTCGCCCAGTATCAGGACGTCCCCGGGTACGACATCGGCGGAGGGCGTTTCCTGCTCCGTGCCGTCGCGCAGGACGCGCGCGGTCGGGGCGGTCATGGCGGAGAGGGCTGCGACCGCGTTGTCGGCGCGGACCTCCTGCACCACCCCGACAGTGGTGTTGAACAGGACGACCACGCTGATAATGACCGCGTCGGCGTAGTCCGCGGTGGCGATAGTCAGTGCCACCGCGACCAGCAGCACGACGATCAGCGGGTCGCGAAGTTGCGCGAAGACCCGGGACCACAGGGAGATCGCGGGGGGCGGAGCGAGCGCGTTGGAGCCGTACTCGGCCAGCAGCCGGGCAGCCTCCTCCCGGCTCAGGCCCTCTTCACGGGTCGGTTCGGGACGAAGACCGGACGATACGGGCATGGCGGCTCCGACGGCTCTGGTTGGACGTCAAGGGTTTGGTGACGTGGTGCGGCGAGCGGCCGGGCGGCCGGGCGGCGAAAGAGGCCGTGTCCCTGCCGGTCACTGCGCAATGCCATCACGCGTTGGTAGGCGTCAGTTGGTCCAGGCCCAGTCGCTGACCTCGGGGAGGTCGGTGCCGTGTTCGCGGATCCAGGCGTGATGGCGCAGGCGTACATCTGCCATCTCCTGGCGGACCGCGGCCGCGCGGACGGCGAGGCCGGGGACGCGGTCGATGACGTCCATGACCAGCCGGTAGCGGTCCAGGTCGTTGCGCACCACCATGTCGAAGGGGGTCGTCGTGGTGCCCTCCTCCTTGTATCCGCGCACGTGCAGGTTCGCGTGCCCGGTACGCCGGTAGGTAAGGCGGTGAATGAGCCAGGGGTAGCCGTGGTAGGCGAAGACGACGGGCTTGTCGGGTGTGAACAGGGCGTCGAAGTCCGCGTCCGGCATGCCGTGCGGATGTTCCTCCCGCGGCATCAGTCGGGCCAGATCGACTACGTTGACGACCCGGACGGCGAGGTCGGGCAGGTGACACCGCAGGAGCTGGACGGCGGCCATCACTTCCAGGGTGGGGACGTCCCCCGCGCATCCGAGGACGACATCCGGCTCTCCCGTGTGGTCTTCGCTGCCGGCCCAGTCCCAGATGCCCGCACCGCGGGCGCAGTGTCCCCGGGCCTCTTCGAGCGTCAGCCAGTCGAAGCACGGCTGTTTGCCGGCCACGACGACGTTGACGTAGTCGCGGGAGCGCAGTACGTGATCCGCTACGGACAGCAGCGTGTTGGCGTCCGGCGGCAGGTACACCCTGACGACCTCGGGTGACTTGTTGAGGACGTGGTCGATGAAGCCGGGGTCCTGGTGGGAGAAGCCGTTGCTGTCCTGCCGCCACACATGGGAGGTGAGCAGGTAGTTGAGCGAGGCGATGGGACGTCGCCAGGGCAGGCGGCGGGAGGCGCGCAGCCATTTGATGTGCTGGTTGACCATGGAGTCGACGATGTGGACGAACGCCTCGTAGCAGGAGAAGAGGCCGTGCCGGCCTGTGAGGAGGTAGCCCTCCAGCCATCCCTGGCAGGTGTGCTCGGAGAGGATCTCCATCACCCGGCCGTGCGGGTCCAGGTATTCGTCGGTGTCCAGGGTCTGTGCCTGCCATGCCTTGCCGGTCGCCCTGTACACGGCCTGGAGCCGGTTGGAGGCGGTCTCGTCCGGTCCTACGAGCCGGAAGTCCCGGCGTTGCGCGGTGTTCTCCATGACCCCTTCGAGCAGGTCTCCCAGGATGCGGGTGGGTTCGTGCAGGCTGGTGCCGGGTTTGTCGACGGTGACGGCGTACCGCTCCAGCGACGGTATCGGCAGGTCGCGGAGGAGGATCCCTCCGTTGGTGTGCGGGCTCGCGCCCAGCCGCCGCGCACCGGCGGGCACGCATTCCAACACGGCCTCCACCGGCCGTCCGGCCTGGTCGAAGAGTTCTTCGGGCCGGTAGGAGCGAAGCCACTGCTCCAACTGGCGCAGGTGGTCGGGGTTCTCCCGCACGCCGGTCAGGGGGACCTGGTGGGCGCGCCACGTTCCCTCGACCGGCAGTCCGTCGACTTCGGCCGGTCCGGTCCATCCCTTGGGTGTCCGCAGGACGATCATCGGCCAGCGGATGCGTCCGGTAACGCCTTCCTCGCGGGCCTTGTGCCGGGCGGTTTCGATCCGGTCGAGCGCGATGTCCATCGCGTGCGCCATGGCGCTGTGCACCTGCAGCGGGTCGTCGCCTTCGACGTGGAGGGGCTCGTGCCCCACGCCGCGCAGGAAGGCGTCGAGTTCTTCCCGGGGCAGGCGTGCGAGGACGGTCGGGTTGGCGATCTTGTAGCCGTTGAGGTGCAGGATCGGCAGGACGGCTCCGTCGTGGACGGGGTCGAGGAACTTGTTGGAGTGCCACGAGGCTGCCAGCGGCCCGGTCTCCGCCTCACCGTCACCGATCACACAGGCGACGAGGAGGCCGGGATTGTCCAGGGCCGCACCGTAGGCATGGGCCAGGGAGTATCCCAGCTCTCCTCCCTCATGGATGGAGCCCGGCGTATCCGGCGCCACGTGGCTGGGCACGCCGCCGGGGAAGGAGAACTGCCGGAAGAGCCGGGCCATGCCGTCGGCGTCCCGGCTGACATCGGGACAGGTCTCGGAGTACGTGCCCTCCAGCCAGGAGTTCGCCAGAACGGCCGGCCCGCCGTGGCCGGGCCCCCAGACGCAGACGGTGTCCTGGTCGCGCTCCCGCGCCGCGCGGTTGAGGTGGGTGTAGACCAGGTTCAGGCCGGGCGAGGTTCCCCAGTGACCCAGCAGGCGCGGCTTGATGTGCTCGGGCAGCAGTGGCCGTTCGAGCAGCGGGTTGGACATCAGGTAGATCTGGCCGACGGCCAGGTAGTTGGCGGCTCTCCAGTGCGCGTCCAGTGACGTGAGTGTGGCGTCGTCGAGGTACTGGTCGTCTCCCCGGACAAGGGTGGGCATGTCTTGCTCCTTGACTGATACCGAGCGGGGCCGGCCTTGGTGTTCAGGCCGCCCGCCGGTGATCTGATGGCCGCCGCAACGACGACGCGGCGCCGCCCCGCCGACAAGGGTTCCCCGCCGTGGTGACCGTCGGGGGCGGCCTCGGGCTGTTCTCCATCGTGGTCGCCTCGGCGTGCCGGCAGAGAGGGGCCGGTCGGCCCTGTGCGGGAGCCGGGCGGCCTCTCTTGCCCCGCTGCGGCCGGTGCGAAGCTTGAACTGGACAAGCCACGCCCTCGGACCAGCGCCCAGCAGGAGGCAAACGTCATGCTCCGACCCGTCATCGTCGGCATCGACGGATCTCCCGAGGCCCTTGCCGCCGCCGGGTGGGCGGCGCGGGAGGCGCAGCGTCACGACGTGGCACTGCGGCTCGTCCACGCCTGGACACGGTCCCCTCACCCCTCCGCCGCTCTGCCTTCGACGACCAGCCAGCATCACTGGGCGCGACGCATCCTGCGCGAGGCCCATGACCATCTCGGTGCCCTGTATCCGCACCTTCCTGTCGAGGAATACGCCGTGGAGGGGACCGCTCCGAGTGTGCTCCTCGAAGTGTCGGCAGACGGGGCGCACCTGGTCATCGGATCGAGGAGCTTCGGTGGGGCGACCGGCTACCTCGCGGGATCAGTCGCGCTGCACCTCACCACCCGGTGCCCCACCCCGGTCGTCCTCGTACGAGCAGGCGAACAGGCCGAAGACGCACATCAGTTAAACGCCGGGGGCCGCAGCGCGACGCATACCCCTTACCGCGACATCGTGCTCGGGGTCGACCTCGCGCACCCCTGCGACGAGGCCGTCGCCTTCGCCTTCGAGTCGGCACGCTCGCGAGGCGCACCCCTGCGCATCCTCCACGGCTACCGTCCTTTGCCGGTAACGGCCACGGGGACCGGGGCCGCGGTCGCGTTCGAAGTGCCCGCGGAGTACGAGGCGGCTCTCGACGCGCTGGTGCTTCCATGGCGGGAGAAGTACCCGGAAACAGTAATGACGGCGACGGTGCGGCCGGGCCGTGCGCAGAGCCTGTTGCTGCACGCCGCGTCCGAGGCAGGGCTTCTCGTCCTCGGCCGGCACAACCGGCTACGGACCGGGCCGTACACCGGGCCCGTGATCCAAGCGGCCGTGCATCACGCCCGGTGCCCGATAGCCGTGGTGCCGCACGCCTGACCCGGCGGTCGGCCGCCCCGCCCTCCTACGGAGGACATACCCCTTCTCTCTTTCCGGTCGGGCGACCTCCAACCGGCCTGCCGGGAAGGGACCTTCGGCAGGGTCCGAGGACCGACCGGACCGGTGCCGGGGCCCGGCCCGCCGGACAGTCTGGACGGGCACACGCATCCACGCGTGGCACGAGAAAGGGCGAAAAATCATGGCGCTGCAACAAGACCCCCAACCCCTCACGGGGAACCACTCGCCTGCTTCCCACAGAGGCACGACGGAGCGAGCGGCCGCCGACGGAACGGCCACGCGCAACGACACGACCGGCACCGCCCTTCTGCGTACCGCAGCCGTGCTCCGCATCCTCACCGCGTTCACCTTCCTGTGGGCGTTCGTCGACAAGGCTTTCGGCTGGGGCTACGCGACCGGGGCCGGTAAGGGGTGGGTGGACGGCGGCTCGCCGACCATGGGCTTCCTGAGCGGTGTCTCGGCCGGACCGATGGAGAGCACCTTCCACGGCTGGGCCGGCGACGCCTGGGCGGACTGGGCCTTCATGCTGGGACTGCTGGGCATCGGCGTGGCGCTGCTGAGCGGAATCGCGCTACGGCCAGCCGCTCTCGCCGGCACGGCCATGATGGCGCTGATGTGGGCGGCGGAGTGGCCTCCCGCCCGGCACCTGTCCGACGGGTCGCCCAGCATGTCATCGAATCCGATCATCGACTACCACGTGCTGTACGCCGCTGTCCTTGTCCTGCTCGCTGTGGCGTTCGCCGGGCGGACCTGGGGCTTGGGCCAGGCATGGGCGCGCCTGCCTCTCGTACGCGATAACCGCTGGCTCCTCTGACTCGGTGCCGCCGCCTGCTCTCGGCGCCCCCCGCGTCCTCGCATCACGGTCCCGTTCTTCATCTGGGCCCCGCGGCCCATCGGGTTGTCCCACGACAGGGACGAACTACGGGAGCGAACCGGTCTGCAGGAAGGTGAACTCGTCCGGTGGGACGAGGTGTCACGAAAGCTTCGGGTGGCCTTCCACGAGGGAGTCATCAGCCAGTTCGCAGGCTATGAGGTGCTCGCCGAACTCGACTGGGACGCCTACCGGGCGTGCTACGGCGACATCCGCCGGCTCGACCGGATCCTGGAGGCGGAGGGCGACAGGGGCAACCGCTACCGGGCGTCGAAGCAGGCCGACGTCCTCATGCTCGGCTATCTCTTCTCCCCGTCCGAACTGCGTCAGGTCTTCGCCCGGCTGGGCTACGAACCGGACGACGCGTTGTGGACCAGGACCGTCGACTACTACCTGCGGCGTACGAGTCACGGCTCGACCCTCAGCGGACTGGTGCACGGCTGGGTACTGGCCCGCGCGCGGGGTGCGGATGCATGGACGTACGTCGCGGAGGTCCTGGCGGGCGATGTCGCCGACGTCCAGGGCGGCACCACGCAGGAAGGCATTCATCTGGGTGCCATGGCGGGCACTCTGGACCTGGTCCAGCGCGGGCTCACCGGTCTCGAAACACGCAACGGGGCCCTGTGGCTCGACCCGGTCCCCTGCCCGCAGCTCTCCGAGTACGGCTTCTCCCTGCGCTACCGGGGACATGTGGGGATCACCGTGCGGGTGCGGGCCAAAGACCTCCGGATCAGCGCACCCGCGTCCCAGCGGTCACCGATCGACATCAGGCTTCCCACCACAACGCTGTCCCTCGCCCGGGGGGAAACCTGCTCGCTGCCGCCGCACGAACGGTGACGCACACTCCTTCGGCACGACCCGGCGGGCAGGGCAGCAGGGGCCGTTCGGGGGCGGACAGGGACCAACGGCCCCTGCTGCCCTGCCCCATCGCGCAGACAGAGTGAGGGCATTCCGTACTCGACTCCAGCAGGAGGCTTGCATGCCCCGTACCGTGACCGCAGGTACCGACCATTCGCGCGAGAGTCTGGCAGCGGTGAAATGGGCCGCCGGTGAGGCAGCACGGCGAGGGCTGCCGCTGCGGCTGCTCCACGTCCGGGAAGTCTCACCGGCGGTGAGCGCCTCGCTCACCGGTTCCGAGAGGGTGGGGTGGCCCTACGGCGGACCGCAGTTGGCGGCGCAGGCCCTCCGGGCACGGCATCCGGGCCTCGAAGTGGAAACCGAGGACGTTCCCGGCAGGCCGGCCGAAGTCCTCTGCGCAGCGGCGAAGGACCAGGAGCTCCTCGTGCTCGGCTCACGAGGGCTGGGGCGACTGGCGGGTTTCCTTCTCGGCTCCGTTTCGCTGTCGGTCATCGCCCGCAGCACCACACCGGTCGTCCTCGTCCGTGCGGAGGACACTTCCTCCGCACGGGAGTGGCAGACGTCCGGCGACGTCGTCGTCGGTGTGGACACCTCCCAGCCGTGCGACGCCGTGCTGGAGTTCGCCTTCGCCCACGCGGAGCGGCACGGGCTCGCGCTGCGGGCGCTGCACAGCTGGCGGCTGTCCCCCGTGTTCGTCGGCGACCCGACAGGCGCGATGCTCTCTGTCCAGACCGAACTGGACACGTTGACGAACGAGTCCCTCACGGAGGTTCTCGCGCCCTGGCGGGAGAAGTTCCCCAGCGTCCGCGTCACCGAGCGATGCCAGCAGGGTCACCCCGCGCACGACCTCGTGGAAGCATCCCTCGATGCCGGTCTCCTCGTCGTGGGCCGCAAGGAGCGCTATTCGGCCCCCGGCATACACATCGGTTCCGTCGCACACGCGGTGCTGCACCACTCCAAGACCGCGGTCGCCCTAGTACCTCACGCCTGACCAGGCGCAATCCGGCACGGGAACTCCAGCGGCCGGCGCCGGGTCGAGTGCCGCACGGGGCAGATACGTCGCCCCACCTCGCCGAAGCAGCGCTTCGGCCCCCGAAAGGCAGTCTGCCCCATGCCGCACACGACAGCACTCAGTGCCCCTTCCCCGGTGTCCCGCTCCCGGCAGGGAGACCTGGGCCGACGTCTCTCCACACGTCGAGAGCAACTCGGACTGACGCACCAGGAAGTCGCAGCCCGATGCCGCGCGGCGGCCGGGTACATCAGCTACCTGGAGGAACAACCGGTCACCTCACCCGGCATCGGGTTCCTGGTCACCCTCGCCAACGCCCTGGAGACAACGGTGGCCGAACTTATGGGGGGCACCGCAGACCTCCCGCCCGGAACCGGAAGGGCTCCCTACCATCCGCAGTTCACCGAGCTCGTTGCCGGAGAATGCCGTCGGCTGCTGGGCACGCACGGCGTCGGGCGGGTGGGCATCTCCACACCTGAAGGGCCCCTCGTCCTCCCGGTCAACTACACCCTCCTGGAAAACGCGATCGCCTTCCGCGCAGCCCCGAACGCCCCGCCCGCAGCCGCCGCGGGAAACCGGATCGCCTTCGAGGTGGACCGCATGGACGACGCCCTCAGCCAGGGGTGGAGCGTCCTCCTGGTCGGCGTGGCACGTGCGGTCACCGACATCGTCCAGGTCAGTCTGCTGGACAAGAAGGGGCTCTCCCTGCCGTGGGCAGGCGGCGACCGCAGCCTGTGGTTCACGGTCGTCCCCACCCAGATCACCGTCCGCCGGATCGCTGCCCGCAACACCCACTTCTCATCCACCAGCACGGGACCCGAATTGCAGTAGTCGGCCTACCGACCCGGGCCATGGTGGAGCGCACCGCCCGCGTCTTTGCCCCCTGCTGGTCACCTGCCCTAGCGACCCAGCGCGGGAACACGCCACACCAGGCGGGTTCCGCCCCCCTCCGGTGAGGACGACTCCAGTGTGCCGCCGCATTCCTCGGCGCGGTCGCTCAGGTTCCGCAGGCCGCTGCGGCGGCTGCCCGCACTGATCCCGATCCCGTTGTCGCTGACGGTCAGCGCCACCTGACGTCCATCGGTCTGGAGAATGACGTCCACCCGCGTCGCCCGTGCGTGGCGGGCGACATTGGCCAGGCTCTCACCGAGGACAGCCACGACATGGTCGGCGACGGGACGGGAAACCTGTGTGTCGAGCAGGCCCTCCTTGCGCAGACTCGGCGAGAAGCCGAGGGCCGCGGCCGCGTCGGCGACGGCCCGCACCGTACGGGACCGCAGGCTCTCTCCGTCTCCGCTCACGTCCGACCGGAGACCGAAGATCGTGGAACGGATGATCTTGATGGTTTCGTCCAGGTCGTCGACAGCCCGCTCCACCCGCTCCGACGCTTCGGGGTGATCGATGAACCGCCCGGCACTCTGCAGCGTCATCCCCGTCGCGAACAGCCGCTGGATGGCCAGGTCGTGCAGGTCACGGGCGATACGGTCACGTTCCTCCAGGAGCACCATCTGCTCGGCGTCCCTGCGACGTTCGGCCAGCTCCATCGCCACAGCTGCCGTACCGGCGAAACCGAGAACAGGGCTGGTCTCCTCGGTGGTGAAAGGCTCACGCCCCTCGGCGCGGACAAGCAGCAGAACACCGCGTACGCCGGTGCCGGTGCCGATAGGGACCGGCACGGCCGGTCCCAATGCGGCGGGCCAGGCCGGGTCCGCCGCGAGCCGCACAGCGTCCGCATCCTCACTGGTGACTGCTGCCGCGCCGGCGAAGGCGGCACCAATCAATCCGTCGGTCATCACGGGGTACGGGCCTTGGAAGGTTTCGGCCTCAAGCCCGCTGGCCACTTCCACAACGAAGGAGTCCCGCTCGGGCGTGGGCAACGCCACCACGACCAGGTCCGCGCCGGAGATCTCACGTGCCCGGTCGGCGATCAGAGCGAGCACCGCGCCGCGCGGGCTGCCGGAGAGCAGACTGTGCGTGACCTCGGCCGTCGCCTGGACCCACAGCTCCCTCTGCTGCGACCTCTCGTACAGGCGGGCATTGTCGATGGCCACTCCGGCCGCCACGGCGAGCGTGGTCAGGATCGACTCGTCCTCGGCATCGAACTGGGCGCCGCCCAGCTTCTCGGTCAGGTACAGGTTGCCGAACACCTGACCGTGGATCCGGATTGGCACTCCCAGAAAGCTGTCCATCGGGGGGTGACCGGCGGGAAATCCGTAGGAGGACTCGTGCTCAGAGAGTTTCGCCAGACGAAGGGGCTCGGGGTGCGCGATCAGCTCACCGAGAATGCCGTGGCCCGAAGGCGACGAGCCGATCGAGGCGACATCCTCGTCGTCCATACCGACGGTCAGGAACTGGACGAGCTTCTCGTGATCGGGCCCGATGACGCCGAGCGCCCCATACCGAGCCCGGACCAGGGTCGTAGCCGCTTGCACCACGTGCCGCAGAACGTGCTCCAGATCCAGGTCACGGCCGACGGACGTCACCACCTCCATCAAGTCATGAACCCGGTCCCGGGTGCTGTGCGCCGCGTCCAGCCGGCGCTGGAGGAGGGCGAGTCGCTTCGCGCACTCCTCCAGGTCATCCTGCGGGCAGCTGCCCAGGGTGTTCGACACCGAAAACACTCCTCGGGCTGCGGGAGAAAACTCATCTCTGGACTGCGGGTACCCCGAGAACGCTCGAAGCTGCTGGGACACGCGATGAGAGACCCGGCAGGTCGGCGGCACCGCTTGGATTCCGGCACGACTACGCGTGTCTGGGCCGACTCCCGCCGTGGCGTGTCTCGCCGTCCGCCCACTTGGGTACCTGGGCAGCGATGACGGCTGCCTGAACCCGTCGTTCCACTCCGAGCTTGGCCAGCAGGCGAGAAATATGGTTCTTGATCGTCTTCTCGGCGAGATAGAGCCGCAAGCCGATCTCACTATTGGTCAGACCCTCGCCGATCAGCGCAAGAATGTCACGTTCCCGGTCGGTGAGACCGTACAGCGCATCCCCTTCGGACTTCTCGCGGTCGTCCCCGCGCAGCCGCGACATCAACCGGGCGGCAGCGCTGGGGTCCAGCATCGAGCGGCCGGAGCCCACCGTGCGTACCGCAGCCACGAGGTCACCGCCCTGGATCAGCTTGAGGACGTATCCGGAAGCCCCGGCCATGATGGCGTCGAGCAGGGCTTCCTCGTCATCGAAGGACGTGAGCATCAGGCAGGCGAGGTCGGGCATGCGCGAGCGCAGTTCGCGACAGACATCCACACCGTTGCCGTCCGGGAGCCGTACGTCGAGCACCGCCACGTCCGGACGCAGGGCCGGAATCCGCGTCAGAGCCTGCTCCGCGGTCCCCGCTTCTCCGACGACGCTGATGTCGGGTTCGTCACCGAGAAGATCACGCACCCCGCGCCGGACCACTTCGTGATCGTCAAGAAGGAAAACCCGGATCGGGTTCTCAGCACTGCGTGAACTGCTGTCCTGCATGGACCGCTCCTCAGCGCTGTCGGACGCGAATCGGCGGGGAACAGGTGTTCCCGCAGGGTCAAGAGTGCAGCATTACTCGTTCTGCGGCCAGGACCGGCGGTCCCTCCTCGAACCCGGGAGCGCAGCAGTACCGCTCGCGGTCCTGATCGCATTTCGCGATCCGCCGGAATCGCACAGCATTTCCCCCGTGCCACTGCCGCAGGGGCGCACCGCAGGCAGTGCGCCCCGTAGGCGATCAACTCCCACCCGCCCGGGGGCACATCGAGATCAATGGCCGCCCCCTCCCCGAACCCGAGCACCAGATACCGGTCGCCCTCGGTGTCCCCACCGGAAAACTCTCCATGCCCGCAGTCTTCCCACCCCCCGCCGGGCCGATCAACGAGATTCGGCCGGGCGGCACGGTGGGGTCAGGCCGCGTTGACCAGCTTCATGTACTTCGTCCAGTCCCAGTTCGGACCCGGATCCGTGTGGTCCGCGC
>CBRG010000143.1 GCA_000470535.1 Streptomyces sp. AW19M42 | reverse complement strand
GAGGAGCGCGGCGCCCGTGGTGCGCGCCCCGCGTGTGCGGGGGGGGGGGGGGCGCCCCGACGGCAGGAGGTCCAAGCCTCACAGCGCCCGAAGAAGACCTCCTGACCGTCGCGTCGCTGGCGGCAGCGGTCAACTGAACTCCGCTGGGTTCACCGAGAAGAGCTCGTACCGTTGGTGGCCTTTTGGGCCTCTCTACGAGATGGAGTTGATCAAACCTGGCGGGACCCGGTCAGCTCCCGTCGTAGGCCACCTGCAGTCGCGTGGTGCTCTTAGCCGTGTGCAAAAAGGCGTCGCCCTGTCCGGCCAGAGCTTCGGCTCCCGTCTCGTCCAGAATGATGCGGCTGTCGGTCGCTGTCTTGACGCGCAGGGCGAGTTGGGCAGGGAAGTTGGAGCGGATGGTCGTAGAGATGACGTCCGCACTCGGTCGCTGCGTGGCTGTAATGACGTGGATGCCCGCAGCGCGGGCTTTCTGCGTCAGGCGCTTGAGCAGCGCTTCGATCTGCTTCTTCTCTTCGGGATCGCTAGTGAGATCGGCGTACTCATCAAGGACGATGACGATCCAGGGCTTTCGATCCGCCTTGTCGACCTTGGCGTTGTACTCGACGAGCTTGCGTGTGCGGATCGCCTTCATGTCCTTGTAGCGCACGGCCATCTCTTCGACGGTTTCCTCAAGGATCTCGATGGCGTCGGCAGCGTCCATACCGATCACGCCGTCAAGGTGCGGGTCATCCTCGAAGTCGACAAGCTCGGTGCCCTTGGGATCAACGAGGCGGAGTCGCAGAGTGCTCTTGTCGTACCGGACCAGGCCCTTGAGGATCGTATCCAGCGCGACGGACTTTCCTGATCCGGTAGTGCCGGCCACCAGCAAGTGCGGTGAGTCTGCGGAGGAGAGGTCAATGGCGACCGGGTTGCCTTCGATGTCAGCGCCCAGCGGGGCGATGAGACTCTCGGGATCGGCCGGGCACCGCAGCCACAGCGCCTTGGCGTCGACCCCGTACTTCTCGTCGTCGATCTTGGGGATCTCGAAGAGCACGGAGCCGCGGTCGCTGCGGGTACGAATGCTGAACCCGGAGGGGAGCGCCAGGGCCAGGAAGATCTCGTCGCGTCGGTTGGTCAGCTTGTCCACGGTGACCCCAGGATTGGGGATGAACCGGAAGATATAGAAGCCGGGTCCCTCCTGCCACTTGCCGACCTCCGGTGCGGTGACCCCGACCTTGTGGCGGGCAAAAACGTCAACGATCTTGTTGTATCGAAGCGCCAGCTCCTCCTCGGCGAGCCCACCGCGGGAAGCCTTCAGAGGTGCAGGACCTGCCTCTGCAGCAGGGTGACGCGCAAGTACCGCTCCTGGCGTTGCTGTTAGAGCGGCCGCCCCGCCGGCCTCGGCAGAGGCCGTTGTTTCCTCCAGAGTGGGCGGTTCGGCGGAAAGACCCACAGAGGAGGTTTTGACGGCAGTGTCAGCGGCCTTCACGGTCCCGCTGAGGTCTCCAGAGACAACAAGGGGATCGGCGTTGGTGGGGTCCTCCTTGGCGCGTAGAGCGCCGATGAGGTTCAGCAGTTCCCGTTTGTTCAACCTCACCAGGGTGTGCCTGCCGAGGTTTCCGACCGCGGGTGCCGGCTGATCGTCCTCTGCCGAGATAGCCACGGCAACGCCAGTGACGTGGCCGAGCTGGACATCCTCGGAGCGTAGGGCATCAAGGACCTTGGCCTCGACCTGGCGGTGGTCGTCATTACCGATCAGGGTGCGAGCTGGAAGGTCTTCGGCCTGCGTGGTCTTTCCACTGGTCTGAGCGATCGCGGCAGCAAGCTCGTCCAGCCAGAAGGGACGGTCGTGGCGAGCCTCGCCGTCCGAACGGAAGGCATCCCTACACAGGTCGGTGGTGCGGTTGAGCTGTTCCTCAGCCGAACCGACGTCGAAGGTCTGGCGGAACTTGGACTCGGCGACCAGGACATCCAGGCGAACAGTGCCGTCATCCTGGACCGTCAGCACAAACCGGCCGAGGTCAGCACGGGTCTTGTGCCCGCGGCCGAACCAGCGGTGGTGCTCGTCGAAGCTGATCCACGTGACCAGGCTCGTGCCCTGCCTAGAGACGGGAAACTGCTGGTCGATGACAAACCGCGTGGCTACCAGGCCGACGACTTCGTTGACCGTAGTGCCAATGCCGAGGGAGCGCAGCACGGCGCCAGGGGCCACGTTGCGGCCGACCTCGTAGATTCGTTTAGCGGTGCTTTCCGAGTCCTGCGGGGTGACGACACCGATCTGCTCAAGGCGGCGGCACAGTCGCTGGACGACGAACTGCCGACCGGTCTGCGAGCTGACAATGAGGGTGTAGGACTCGTTCTTGCCGACGCTGGGCTTGACGAGGATGACGTCAGGGCGGTTGCGCAGGGCGTCGATTTGCTCACGGCCGATGAAGCTGTCAAGAGTGACGACCCAGTGGGCCACACGGTGCAGGGTCTCGAACAGGTTCTGGTGCTGGTCGAACTGCACCTGCATCTCGAAGTAGTCGATGCCGTCGACACTCTCCCGGGAGACCGGGGAACGGCGGTCGTAGCGCACGCACAAGGTCGACCAGGACTCAAGAGTCTCGTCGGCGGTCTCGGGCAACAGCGCTCTCACGACGTTCTCGCTGGTCTGAGCCAGGTTGTGTGAGGCTGGGTGCTTCCAGGGGTTGAAGTAGCCCGACAAGGACTCCTTCTTGGTGCTCTCCTTCATACTGGTCTGCGTGCCGAACAGTGCCGGCGCCAGAGCGAGGTCGATGGTGTCCTCCAGCCCTGACAGGTCTGCTTCCTGGTCGGGCTCCCATGCCTGAAGGATCAGTTGGACATCGGGCAGGAAGCTGTCGTCGGACATCTCCGCACCGGAGAACTGCAGGTCGAAACCCTGGATGATCTCGTGGTGGGTGGCCTGCGGAGCCAGTACAACCAGATCAACTTTCAGACGAGGGTTCTTGGCCCGCATCTGCTTGGCCACGCGCATCGGCAGGACAGGGTCGCCGTTGCGGTCCAGAAGCAGTACGCGCAGCCCATCAAGCTTGTGGGGGTAGGTCGTCAGGTAGTCGGTGATGACGCGGACCATCTCGTCGATCGCGGTCTCGTCGACGCTGGAGAGCCAGTCCTTGGACTCGTTTCCGCCGTAGCGGACCGGTGCGTACTCCTCGTGCCCGGCCGACTCCCGCATCGGAATGGCAATCGTGCCGCCGGGACCGACGAGGACCGCCGGTGTCCCGTGTGGGGAGATACGGTCAATGGCGTCGAAGAAGAGCTCCTCGTTTTCCTGGTTGAGGCTCAGACCTCCCTCCTTGTTCAGGGCGGTCTCGATGCTGTCAGCAGCCTCCTCGTAGTTCTTTGCCAGCCAGCGCAGCTTCAGCGGGTGAGTGGCCAGCATCATCATGCGGTGGTCGGCAAGCCCGACAACATCGGTCAGGACGACAGCCTCGAGGTCTGCGTTCGGAGCATTGTCGGGAACCAGGGTGGTGCGAGCTTCGCGGAGCACACCTTCCCACTCGCGTACGTAATCGTTGATCTTCCCGGCGTCAAGCCCGTCGCAGAACCGGCTGAAATGCTCCAGCCTGAGGCGCTCCAGCTGACTGGCAAAATACGATTCGGAAACACACAAGGGTTCGTCGGCCTGCCACTGCCGGGGGTCATTGAACCTCTCGAGGAAGGTGTCAAAGGTCAACTTACCGGTCTGGCCAGAGGGAGTTTGCCAGCCGTGTATGAGAGCCGCCAGCGCGATCTGCCCCGGGATGCCAAGAGGGTCCCAGCGAAAGCGTCGCTGGGCGCCGTCCATCTCGACCAGGATGCGCAGCGGGGCCCACTCCGTGTTCGGATCGAACGGCTCGTCCTCCTCCGGGAGGGGCGGCTTGGTCAGGTCCAACAGGCACTTCTTGACGTCCAGAGTCAGGCGAAGACCGGTGGATTCCCGGATGTCATCCAGGGTGTTGGCGTACAGGAAAGCAAAGAGCCAACGGCTCCACCGCCCAACTTCCTGGTTGCCTTCCAGCCCGACGACGACGGAGCCTTCCTCTTCATCGGAGAAGTAGGTCAGCTCGCGCAGCAGGGCACGCAGTGGGTCCTGGACGAACTGAGAGTCCGGAAAGGCAAGCTTCTCGACTTTGCGGCGCGACCGCTTGGACAGCAGGTCGGCCAGAGGCTCCGCCCCGCCGATAGGAGCCTCGTCAAGGAAACGCTGTGCGGCTTCCTGATCTCCGAGGTCGAGTGCATCTTCGATCACCATGGCGTCGAACTCGTCGACCCGATCTGCGTCGGCCTTCTCGATCTCCTGCCGGACCTGCTGGCCCAGGCCGATCTTCTTGGACTTCTGCTCGAAGACTTCCAGCCAGAGGGTCAGGTCCTGCTCTCGGCGCAACTGACGAGAATCCTGCGGAGTGGAGCCACTGCGATTGAGGTTGAGTACGAGGCCGCGCATGAGCTCCTTGGCAGTCTCGGAGTCCGTGCCGACGTGGTCCAAGGACTCCGCACTGAACTCGGTCGCGCTTATGCGGTCTATCAGGTCGTCCTCGGTGATCTCCTTGCCCGTGGGCTGCTTGAAGGCACTTACCGAGACGTTCTTCTTGATCCGAGTGGGCAGCGCGGCGGGCTTGACGAAGAGTCCTCGGTCTGGGAAGAGATCAAGAGCCGGCAGGGCAGCAGAGATCTCCGGGTAGACCACGTCAGGGGTGCGGACCTGAGTTGCTGCGACCTTCTGCGCAGTGTCGACCAGGAAGGCTGCCCAGCGGTGCAAGGACCGGGGCTCCTCATCCGTGACGGCACCCCAGATCGCCGGCAAAACGGTGCCCATCGCGGCTGGAACAGTGCCGATACCCCCAGCTTCCCGCCATGCTTCCGCCATGAATCTGTCGAACCCACGCTCGCCGGAGGAGTCATGGTAGTTGCCCAGGATCGTGGCATCGTTCAGGGCGTTCATGGCCGCCAGCCCCTGTGCGTCCGGAGACTGCCCCCACTCGAAGAGCAACACCGCCCTACCCTGTCCTGAATTTCGCCACTTGGTCAGCTGGTCCTGCGGTTCCAACAGGTAGTCAGCAGGGACGCCTTCGATTGGCTCTGAGGTGCCGACCTTGACGACAACCTGACGGTCCGGCGATCCCAACAGCTTCCGGGCAGTGCGGCGGAGAGCCTCGGCCACGGTCGGTCGGTCGAAGCCGCTGACTCGTAGGACGGCGCGGGCCCCGTTGGCCTCAGTGACCTTGCGGAGTGCTTCGTCGGCGACGAACCGACCGAGCGCTCGGATGCTGCTGTCGGTCACCGGGGCTCCCCTCGAACCATGCTGGTTGCATCTGAATATTGAGTGAGCAGACCAATAGCGGCGAGTTTCTCCCGGAACGCCTTGCCATTGTGGTCAAGGACCGATGGGTCGACCTCGTAGGCCAACGGGCTCGTTGCCGCGACCTTGTCCTCCATCACAAGCCCATACCTCTCGTACAACAGCGTGCAGAACTTGTCGAACTCCATCTCCGCTTCCTGAGCGACGGTGGCAGAGACCAGAGCCTCGAGCATCGGGGGCTTCATGGTGAAGTGTCGTCGCCCGGCTGTCGCGTTCAAGGCTCCAACAGCGGCGAGGGTCTCGCTGAAGAACGCTCGGGGTGAGGCGACCGCGGTGCCGCCTTCCTTCAAGAATCTCTCGTAACGGCGTTTTTTACCCTCGTCGCCTTCGGCTTCGCCGATCATTACCTGGGCCTGGACATTGATCGCTTTGACAATGTCGTTGCGGAAGCCAGCGAGGTTCTTCTGCGACTCCCTGCGCAGCGGGGTTGCCTCGTTGCCGAAGTCCAACAGGATCGACTCGCGGTTGGTGGCACCGAGCTTGGTGCGTGCGAGGTGGAGCTGATGGCGTGCCAAGCAGTAGGGGACCCAGTGCATGAGGCTCTCAGTGCGCTTGGCCCTCGGGACCGTAGCGATCCGAGTGACGATGTTGCAGGTCCCCTCCCTCAGCAGATCAGGCCACGGGCTGAGCTCCTCGTACAGCTCGATTTCTGTGTCTGAGCCCTCCACGGGAGCTTCGTCGTAGTCGAAGTCGTGCGCGCTGAGGGCCTTGGCGAGATTGCCCAGCGGGGTTTCGCTGTCCTGCACGAGGTCGCTCAGGCCCTGCCGGGTCGCTTCCTTGCGGTCAGGATCGAGGTCGGCACGAAGGGCTTTGTAAGCCCAACTCCCTCCATCGCGGAAGAGGTAGCGCTCGATACTAGGAGCGTTGATTCCGACAGCGACTTTGGTGGCCTGCTTGCGCTTCTTAGCGCTCTTCTTGGCATCGATTTGCTTGACTCGTCGTTCGACTGCGTCGTAGTGGATGAGCTCACCGACGAACGGATAGATGTGCGCGCCGAACCAACTGGGCTGGCTGCGACGCCCTGGGATCTCAACCAACAGGGAGGAGAACAGGGCGTGGAGCGTTTCCATCGTCTCGGGAGAGTCCAGCTCGACGGCCTTGCCGAGTTCTTCATCGCCCTCGACTATGCGGGCCTTGGTCGCGATTCGCCGGGCCAGGTCGTGCGAGGTTCTCTTGTAAGCCGTGCCGGCTCCGTTGTCCAGGAGCCCTGCGAACTGCTCCGGGTCTTCCTGATGCGCCAGGTAGACGCCGCGGGCGATCGCGAGCATCTCAAGCGGGATGTAGAAACCGCGGCCCTGCTGTTCGAGATTCACCCCAAAGAGGCGAAGGACGACCTCGGCCTTGGAACGATCAGCCATTACGCACGCACCGACCTGATCTTGTCGCCGACGTCGATCATGAGTTTTTGCATGACGTTGCCCACCAGTACCTGGATCTCGTCGTCCTTGTTCGACGAGTCAGCCAGCTCAGCCAGGGATCCACTCAGGCCGCGGATCTCTGCCTCGTGCTGCACCTCGCTGCGCAGGCCCGCGGCCCACCGCGTCAACAACTCGAAACGCAGGAGGTCCGCTTCCACCGAGACTGCGTCCTGGTCAGGGGCGACGGCTGGGATACGGATGTAGATGGCCCGGTTGAGCCACTCGACGGCGTTCCGCATCTCGGGGGTGGTGCTCGTGCCGGCTTCCCTTTGCCACTGGGTGACCTGGTCGACCACCTCGACGCCCTTGCTGGGCACTCGCCGGGAGACCACGGCCGCGCGGGCGCGGTGTGTGAAGAAGGCGGGGTCAAGTACGAAGAAGTCAGGGTTGCTCGCTGCCCGGTGAATGCCCTGGACGGCCTCCAGACCCTTGAGAAATAGGTCTCGCACTCTGGTGTCTGCCGGGTCCCGGTTCTTGTCCTGGACACGCACAAAGTCGTCTCCGGCCTGCAGACCCATGCGGGCGAAACGGTCCGTATCGTCGTCACTGTTGAAGAAGTCGGCTCGCCGCAGGAACGTGTACAGGCCCCGCAACTGTTCGGCCTGCTTCTGGGCGTCCCGATTCGTGCGGACCTTCTGCAGGTAGCTGCTGGCGTCCGCGGGAGGGAAGTCGCCTGCCGTGTCTGGGTCCAGCCGGTCGTCGACCTGGCGACGGGAGACCCGGCCCGGGTCCAACTTCCGTAGCGCGAAGAAGGCAGGAACCAGGTGACGCTGTTGCTGGCTCAACCGGTCTCCGAAGAGCGCTTGGTGGTACAGGTGGGGAGCTTGCCACTGCCGGTTCGAATGCGATCGCTGGTACCTGGTGTGGACGTCATCGCAGGACAGGCCGCCGGTGAGCATGTAGCTGGTGACCGACAGTGCCTGACGTGTCGTGATTACGGCCCCGGTCCGCTCGGCCGCAGCGAACATGTCCCGGATCGCGGCCCGCCGCTGAGGCCCGCGGGTGGGATCACTCAGTTCGTTGCGGTTGGCCAGAATCGGGCAGACCGTGCGTGCATCACAGGTTTCGCACCGCTTCCACCGCGATGACTGGGTCGTTGTCCACTGCTTCAGGACCCAAGGGATGAGCCCGCCGTTGGAACCGTCCGCCGCTACGGACTGGTAGTTGAGGTTGATGACGGTCACTGCACCATCAGAACCACTGACCTGCCCGCGAACTATGCCCTCCGTGAGGGTCTGCACCAGAACCTTGGCACGTCCCGTGCCAGCTTTGCCAAGGTTGTCATCCTCGGCGACGCACTTGCGTAGTTGGCCCTCGTTCGCGCAGATGATCGCGATGCCTTTGTCCGGAGGGTCGAGAAGCTCCACGAGTTTGTGAGCACCGGCCTGCGGGCTGAGCTCGCTCAGATCGCTGAGGATGTACAGCGGGCGTCCGCTACGGGTCCGGCCGACAGGGCGGCTCGCGCCTTTTGCCTCGGACAGGCTGAGGAAGACCGCCTTCCGGACATCTGGCGTGATCGGCTCGTCACCGGCCCGCAGTTTGGCCAGAAGGCTGGCGCACAGGCTCGTCTTGCCATGCCCGGCGTCTCCGGTGAGAACGATGGTCTTCGTGGCCTGTCGCTCGATGACGTTCAGCAGGTAGTCCAGTGTCACGACCGGGAACTGTGGCTGTGTCCAGTCTGCCTGCGTCTCATAGACCATCTCAGAGGTGGCGACGTCGAACGGCTGGTAACGACGAATCCGGTCGACGTGCTTGTTGACCTCTAGCGGCATGCTGCTGTCCTTCGTCGAGCGAGCTCGGAGCTGCAGAATTTTAGCTGCCAGTTGGTCTGACAGTAGGTCAAATGTTGTGACTCGGCTTGAAAATTCTCCTGGCTTGACTCCGGTCCCCGTGAAGGTGTGCAGGCGTTGGTCTCGTCTAGGCCGCAGGAGCAACAGGGGCGCAGGGCGATGGTCGTTGACGAGCTTGTTCAGGGGTTGCGGAACCGACGTGATCGGCACGTCAGCCGATGCGTAGGTGCCGGTCCGCAGCACGTGATCACCCTTGATCGAGTACGATGACCGCTCGTTCCGCCGGTTCTACGAGCAAGTGCAGATGGGGGTCACACGTGGGTGAGCGACACCCCTTGCGGGCCAAGCGGCGGCCAAAGTTTGAGGAGGGTTTCGGTTCCCTGCGAGTCGTGGACCTCTTCGCCGGCTGCGGTGGCCTCACCCTCGGTATTGCCCAGGCAGCGCACAGGCATGACGTCTCGCTCGATGTTCGTCTCGCGGTTGACTTCGAGGCTGCCCCCACCAAGGTCTTCAAGGCAAACTTTCCCAAGGCCAACGTCCAACAGGGGACCGTCGAATCCTTCTTCGATGGTGACCTTGGCGCCTCGTTGACCGCTCAGGAGAAGAAGACTCTATCCACGGTGGGTGAGGTAGAGCTCCTGATCGGCGGGCCACCGTGTCAGGGGCACAGCAACCTCAACAACCACACCCGCCGCGATGATCCCAAGAACCGGCTGTACCTGCGTATGGCCCGGGCCGCAGAGGTTTTGCGCCCTAGCGCAGTCGTCATTGAGAACGTGCTGGCCGTTGTCAACGACAAGCAGCAGGTGGTCTCCCGCGCCATCGTTCACCTCAAGAGGCTTGGATACGATGTCGCCACAGGTCGTATCGACCTGCTCAAGCTCGGGGTCGCTCAGACACGCAAGCGCCACATACTACTGGCCATCCGCGAAGACGCGCTGCCTTTTGGGTTCTCGGCTGCTGACTTGCTGAAGGTTGAGGACCGCATTGCCGTACCGCATGACCTGCGTTGGGCGATCGGTGACCTGCTCGACGTTCCCGCCAAATCATTCTTCGATGAAGCTGCCGTACCCAACACGGACAATCAGCGGCGTATGAAGTATCTCTTCGAGAATGATGAGCATAATTTGCCGAACGGAGAGCGCCCCGAGTGCCACCGCGGCGAGCACAATTACACCTCTATGTATGGCCGTCTATGGTGGGATCGTCCGTCTCAGACCATTACCAGCGGATTTGCGACGATGGGGCGCGGACGCTTTGTTCACCCTGCTGTCCCTCGATGCCTAACCGCCCATGAGGCCGCGCGCATCCAGGGCTTTCCGGACTACTTCAAGTTCGTGGACGAGAGGGTCAAGCCTCGTTATGAGTTGACTCGCACCGAGGTTCAGGTAATTATCGGCAACGCCGTGCCCCCACCCCTGACCGAGGCGCTGACCTCCAGACTCTTCGATGCTGAAGTTCTGCAGGCGAAGAGCGGCGCGTCTCGGCAGCGCAATGACGACTTCGCTACCGCCGCTGTAGATCTCGCCTGCTGAGCCTCCAACGGACTAGTGTCCGTCCGAAGGCGTCCAGGCGGGCCAGTTGCCCACTGGGGGCCTAGCAGGCCCCTCACCGGGTTTGCGTAACCTCCCGCTGGTGCGTATGGCGAGCTCCTCCATGGCTGAGCTTTGAGTAGCGGTCGCCAATTAATGGTCACGCCGCGAGCTGGGCGAAGCTTCAGCGGCCTATTTGAGTGTTGACTCTAAGCACTTCCGTGACGACGGAGCGGTCCGTCCACCGGCCATAGAGATACTGATAGCAAGCCCGGCGCACCAGAGGGGCTGCGGATGAAATGCGCCATTCCTTTGCGCGATCAAGTGGAAGAACGTGCCTGGGAATGTCACTATTGGGCGGCCTGCAACGGCAGCTTAGGGATGGTCGTTATTAGTCAAGTCTCACTGTCCCAAAATGCGCAGGGCGGCGGCGTGCGAATCGGTGGCTTTACGGCAACGGGGCTGAGTCGCTGGGGTCCCTTGCCGGTGCGCGGGCCGAGGTGATCGACTGCGAGCAGTGCGCATCTGAGAGGAAGATTCTCAGCGGGAACGTTCGTGACTTGCTGGGTGCAACTTCAGGTTCGACGTGACGATCTTAGTTGCCACCAAGCACTTCAGTGGGTCGGCTGAGAAGTGTGCCATGGGGAAGGACACCTTTGTCCTGCACCAAATTCGCCTTGGGCCGCGTTGCTACGACGTATTTCTGCTGTCGCTCGGCGCGCTGAACGGGGCAAGGCGACCGGCGGCACCGGGAGCGATGAATTGACGTACGCGTAGGAGTCGAGGGCGGCCGGAAAACGACAGCGCGGGGATAGATGGAGTGGTCCGGGGCGTGCGTCCGGCGTCGGTATCCTGGAGCGCATGTCTACTGCCCCGGTTCGCGTTCGTTTCGCCCCGTCTCCGACCGGCATGTTCCATGTCGGCGGGGCGCGGTCCGCTCTCTACAACTGGGCCGTGGCGCGACAGTCCGGCGGCACGTTCGTCCTGCGGATCGAGGACACCGACGCGGCCCGGAACAAGCCGGAGTGGATCGACGGCATCATCAGCGCGCTCGCGGCGATCGGTATTCATGGCGAGGATGCGGCCTTCGAGGGGCCGTACTTCCAGTCGCACAACGCGGCCCGGCACAGCGAGGCTGCCCAGCAGCTGTATGCGGCGGGCAAGGCGTACTACTGCGACTGCACCCGAGAGCAGCTGAAGGAGCGCACCGGGTCGGAGCACCTCGGGTACGACGGGTTCTGCCGGGACCGGGGGCTGGCCTTCGAGGCGGGGCGGGCGCTGCGGTTCCAGACACCGGACAAGGGCGAGACCGTCGTGGTCGACCTGATCCGCGGGGAGCCGGCGTTCCCGAACAGCGCGATCGAGGACTTCGTGATCGCCCGTGGTGACGGGTCTCCCGTCTTCTTGATCGCGAACGTGGTCGATGACCTGGACGAGGGGATTACTCAGGTCATCCGCGGCGAGGAGCACCTGTCGAACACGCCGAAGCAGCAGCTGCTGTGGGAGGCGCTCGGTGCCCAGCCGCCGGTGTGGGCGCACCTGCCGGTGATCGTGAACGAGAAGCGGCAGAAGCTGTCCAAGCGTCGCGACAAGGTCGCGCTGGAGGACTACCTCGCCGAGGGCTTCCTTCCCGAGGCGATGGTGAACTACCTGATGCTCCTCGGGTGGGGTCCCGGCGGTGACCGGGAGCTCATGCCGTACGAGGAGCTGGAGCAGCTCTTCCGAATTGAGGATGTCAACACTGCCCCGGCGTTCTTCGACGTGAAGAAGCTGACGGCGTTCAACGGCGACTACATCCGTGCCCTGGCGCCCGCGCAGTTCGCAGCCGCCTGCGCGCCGTGGCTCGTCGCCCCGTACGCGCCGTGGCAGCCGGAGGCGTTCGACCAGGCCGTCTTCGAGACGGTGGCACCCCTGGCCCAGACCCGGCTGGCGCTGCTGTCCGAGATCACCAACAACGTGGACTTCCTGTTCCTCGACTCGCCTGTCGAGGACGAGGCGTCGTGGAACAAGGCGATGAAGGCGGGCGCCGACGGCATCCTGGCCGATGTCCGCGCCGAGTTCGCCACCGTCGCGGACTGGGAAGCGGACGGCCTGAAGGCCCTCACGCTCGCCGTGGGAGAGAAGCACGGGCTGAAGCTGGGCAAGGCCCAGGCGCCCATCCGGGTCGCGGTCACCGGCCGAACGATCGGACTCCCGCTGTTCGAGTCCATGGAGCTGCTCGGCCGGGACCGCGTGCTGGCCCGTCTGGACGCCGCGGCCGAGAAGCTGGCCGCGCAGGCGTAAGCGGCCCCGGTCAGGCGACCTGCGTGAGAAGGTCGCCCCAGGCGTTTCCGAAGTAGTGCAGGTCGAACTGGGCCAGGGCCTCGTACGCGGCCTTGGCTTCGGTTCGGCGCGCCGTAGCGTGTTCCCGGACCTGCGTCGACAGACGGTCGAGGTCTGGCGCCGGCTGGCCGGTCAGGGCCGCGAGATCGCCGAGGCCCGCGACCGGTCGGATCAGGCAGGGCAGCCCGAGCAAAAGTGCCTCGGCTGCGCAGCGGCTCCAGCCCTCCCGCATCCGGGGCAGAAAGACGCCGACGTCGCATGCCCGCAGCAGCCGCAGGTATCGCTCGCGCTCCACGTCGTAGTGCGCACCGCCGAAGCCGATGGTGTTGCTGCCGCTGGTGATCACTTGAAGCCCGGGTGCGCCGGCCAGGGCCGCCGCGACCTCCGCGGTGCCCTTCCAGTGGACGGCCTTGCCCGCGTACACGCCGATCGTGTCCGCGGCCAGGTCGAATTCGGCGCGGCACTCGGCCCGGTCAAGGGCGCGTGCCCGTTCGATCTCGGTCATGTCGAAGGCGTTGTAGATCACCCGTACGTTGTGGACACCGCGGGACCGGAGGAAGTCAGCCCAGTACGGGGATACGCACACCACGGCCGCACACTGCGGCAGCACCCGGAACAACCGTTCCCAGAGCATGGCCTCCACGGGAGTGGAGTCGTGCTGCAACGGCTCGTAGTGGTGCAGGAGGAACACCGTGCGGGCCCGCATCTCCGGTGTGAAGAGCAGCAGGCTGAGGTCGTCCCACACGAAGGTGCCGGTGGCGGCGGAACTCAGCGCCCGGACGGTCGGGGCCAGTCGGGCGAGGTGGCGGATCTTCCGCCAGCGGCGGACGCGGTAGGTGCGCTTGTGGTCCGGAACCGTGCGCCACTCGACATCGCCGGCGGTCGCCTCGTGAAGCATCCGGAGGTAGACCCGGCCGCCGGTCCGACCAACCGGCTCCATCGAGTACACGATCCGTCTCACGGGCGTATCTCCTGTTGGTGGTGGATGTACTCGGCGTTGAGCAGCGTGTGCGCGGCTTCCAGGTGAGGGCTGAGGCAGCGTGCGGCGGTGGCCAGAGGGAGCTGGAAGTCTGTGAGGTTCTGTACGAACTTCCGCCGGCGTTCATGGTTCGGCGAGGCGGCCAGGTCGCGCAGGTTGTGGATGCGGTCGGCCAGCCGTACGAGGAGCTCCTCTGCGGGGAGGGCAGCTGTCTTCACGCGCCATCGGTTCTCGTCGCCCGGGACCTTGGGCCGGCGTTCGAGCCGATGGTCGGGCGTCATCGCGCGCAGCCGTTCAGCGAAGGCTGCCCCCAGCTGGTGGATGACGAGAGCCTCTGAGCTCGGTTCGACCTCCAGGGCGTCGTGCAGAAGGCCGAGGAGGAGAGTTTCGGGCTGTGTGACGCCGAGCTCGGACCGCAGAACCGTGACGACGGCGAGCGGATGCTGGACGTACGGGGTGCCCTGATCTCGGGTATGCCCGGCGTAGATCGCAATGGCCAGACCGGCAGCCACACGGGCGCGGGAACGGTCCCCGGCGGCCCATGTGCTGGTGGCGAGCGTGGTCAGGATGTGAGGCAGATTGGCAACGGCCATTTCCGTCACCCCTCTCGTAAGGATGGCTGGGGTAGAGCCCGGGGGTCGGGGACGTGGTCGGCGATCAGGAGGGTGTCTCCGACGGCGAGGGCGTCGAGTCCGAGGCCGCCTGCCGCCTGTACGGCCTGCTCGGCGGATCGCAGGATCGGCGTGCCTTTGAGGTTGAAGGAGGTGTTCAACAGCAGCGGCAGGCCGGTGTGCTCGTGGAACCGCTGGAGGAGTTCGTGCAGGCCCTGGTGGTCTTTGGCCACGGATTGGACGCGCGCGGTGCCGTCGTGGTGGGTGACCGCGGCTATGCGGTCGGCTCGGCACCGCCGGACGTGGGCGACGCGGTTCATGAAGGGGTCGCCCGCCGACATGAACCACTCCGTGGCGTGCTCGGCGAGGACGGCCGGGGCGAACGGGCGGTACGCAGCTCGTTGCTTGATCGCGTTGAGTCGGTCCCGCGTGGCGGCGTGGCCCGGGTGGGCGAGGATCGAGCGGTGCCCGAGGGCCCGGGGCCCGAATTCGAGTGGTCCCTGTACCCAGCCGACAATGCGGCGCTGAGCGAGCAGCGCTGCCGCCGCCGGTGCCAGGTCCGCCCCCAGGCCGGTCAGAGCGCGGTACCCGGATGGCATCGCACCCGTTTTCAGAGTGCCCGGGTTAGGGCCCCAGGCCGCGTCGGTCGGCACCTGGAGACGTTCCCGCCCGAGCTGGTAGTGCCAGGCGTACAAGGCGGCGCCCACAGCGGTGCCCGCGTCGTGTGGTGCCGGCGCCACGAAGAGGGTGTCGAAGCCGCTGTCGTCGGCCAGCCGGCCGTTGAGGTGGGAGTTCAGGGCGCACCCACCCGAGAACACCAGCGCCGAGGCTCTTGTGAGCCGTTGAAGGTGGCGTGAGATGTGGATGACCGACTCGGAGAAGACATCCTGGACTGCGGCGGCCAGGTCGGCCCGATCCGAGTCGGCTTGCTCCACGACGTTGTCAGTGGTCCAGACGCGGCCACGGAGCAGCAGCGGTGTGCTGTTGTCCGCCGAGCCCCAGGGGTGGCCGATCCGGACCTCGCCGTCGTCGCCGAGCCGTACGAGTTCGCGGATCTGCGGCCCGTAACGCTGGGGGTCGCCGAACGACGCAAGCGCCATCATGCTGCCCTCGGGTTCGTCGCCCGGTGGGATCACTCTGCGGGCCAGGTTTCGGTAGAAGTGCCCGAGGGAGGAGTGAACGCGCCGAGGGCCGACAGGGCCGGGAACAACGGTCGGCATGCTCTGGTGGACGCGGTCGATGCGATCCGGCCGCAGGTCGTAGCCGGTGATGCGTTCCCGCCCCGGACCGAAGTCGGAGCCGAGGGAGGAGCCGCCGGCGTCAATGACGAGGCCCGCCGCGTGGTCGTGTCCGGAGAGCAGGTACCCGGAGAGCACATGGGCGGTGTGGTGGGAGAGGAGGCGGAGATGGTCACCGAGCGGGGCAGGTAAGAGAGCGGCGAGTTCGTCCCGCTCCTCGGTGAGCCACCAGCCGGCGGCAGGATTGGGGCGCATGGAGGCGGCCCAGACGGCGTCGATGTCTTGCGGTTCGATGCCGGCGGCCTCCAGACACCACTGAAGGGCACGGACCGGCGCGGCGAGCGTGCCCTTGCGGGTGGGGTGGTTGTGCTTGACGCCGCTCCAGCGTTCCTCTTCTGCCGCGTAGAGGCGGCCGTCGACGATCAAGGCGGCGGCGGTGTCGTGGTGGAAGTTCAGCCCGAGGACTGCGGGCATGGTCGTGTACCTCCGGTCTGGAGTCATGCGGTCGGAATGCGGGCAGGCAGGAGTGCGGCGCCCGAGTCGGTGTACTCGTGGCAGCGAAGGCAGAACCGGAAGTGATGGCCTCGGGGAGCGAACACTTTGGCCGCGAAGTCCTCGTCCCAGATGCTGAATTCGCTGTCGACCTTCGCCATGGCGTTGAAGCAGCGGTAGCAGGAGCCGTCCATCTCGATCATCAGGTGCTGGTCGAGGTAGCGGTCGCAGATGCCGCGCAGCTCGTTCGACGGCTGGCCGACGTCGACGTGGTGCACGTGGTTGGTGACGTGGATCGCGCCGTACGTGTCACACAGCCTCGCGAGCTCCACCAACCGGGAGGAACTGATGCCTTCCAGCACGCTGTTGACGACCACGGTCTTGCCGGCTTCGCGGAGACGGGGCACGACGGCGTGCACTTCGGCGTAGTTCTCGTGCTCGTCGTCGCAGCCGATGAGGATCTGGTCGTACGAGCGGAGCGTGGCCTCCATGATCCGCTGGTTGCGGGCCAGCGTGATGGCGTTCGTGCCCAGAACCATGACCTTGTCCGGCAGGCGTGTCCGGGCGGCTTCGCTGAGAGCGGGGAAGTCCCGGTGCACGGTGGGTTCGCCGCCGTTGATGTGCAACTGCTGGAAAGGGATGGTCTCCAGCCGGGTCAGGATGGTGGAGAACAGCTCTGGGGTCATGTTCTCGCCCTGGGCGCCGTCGGCGAAGATACAGAAGTCGCAGGAACGGTTGCATTTCGTCGTGATCTTGATCTTCGCCGTTTTCAGGGCGCGGGGCTGGGATGCACGCGCGGGCATAGCGGGGCTCCTTGTGTCAGTGGTGGATGGCACCGGGCGGGAGGCTCAGGAATTCCTGCACCGTGGACTTCTGCTGGTGCCAGAGCGCGAGGGTGGTGCGCAGGGTGTCGGGAGTCGTCGGTCCGGTGGGGATCAGCCCGGCCATTCGGGCGGCCAGGCGCTGGGCGGGAGTGGCCCCGTCTTCCGCGAGCGCGTTCAGGGTCTGTGCGGCGGAACGGAGTTCCTTTGCCTCCCGCCGGATCAGGTACTCGGTCGCGACACCGTGCGGCGGATCGAGGTAGTACAGCCAGCGGGCGACACGTACGCGGAGCATTCCGGCGGTCATTGCCCAGTCGGTGGCAGTGGACTCCTTGCCCTTGTCGGGAGGGTGGCTTGCCTGCGGAATGCGGCGCATGGCCGCTTCCAGGGAGACGTGTGCCGCGCGGAGCAGGTGGCGCGCGCTGCGGAGTCGCCCGTTGGGTCCGTCTTCGGAGTGCCGGAGAAACAGCTCGGCGTACGCGTCCAGCCCGTCCGGGCGCCACTGGGTGAGCGCGGCGGTCTTGCCGGGGCAGCGCGTCCGTGTCGCGAGTGCGGCGGCAGCGAACCAGCAGGGGGCGAGGTAGTGCCAGGCCACGCAGTGACGCCGGTACGCGGTGATGTCCTCGACCACATTGTCCGTACTGTCCGCAGCGAGCTGGTACCGGCCTCCGAGCCTCGACTGGAGGATTGCCCGGTAGAAGCGTTCGTCGATCTCGCACCAGGGGGCCATCTGGGCCCGGGACCTCCAGCGTTGGAAGTCCCGGGCGCTACCGCTGATCAGCGACCAGGTCGCGAGCTCAGGTGCGCAGACGAGCCGTCCGTCCGCTTCGGGCACGGTGAATGCGAACCCGGGAGGGTGCTCCAGAAGCCGCCCGTGGGAGACCTCTCGGCGGACCGCGGACTTATGCGCCGCGGCCAGACGGTGATTCCACTCCTCCCAGTTAGCGGGGGCCTCGGGAAGGAGGACACGCACGTCGATGTCGGAGTGGGGAGCCAGCAGATCGGCCGGCTGCCATTTGTGGGTGAGCATCACGGCCCCGACCCCGTGGGCATCCAGCTCGTGTTCGTACAGCGCTCCGAGACCCGGGTAGAGCGGCGGCGCTTCGGCCGCGACCATCACCGCTCTCCGTTGGAGGCTCGGGTGCACGAGGGCTGGGCCGCGTCCGAGGGGAGGACGGGGAGCAGGGGCAGCAGGACCGGGGTGCCCTCGGGACGCTCCATCCGGTCCCAGCGGAGGTCGTAGTCGACGTAATGGAAGCCCTGCCAGGCGTCGTTCGTGTTGCGGTCGAGCATGGCCTGGAAGAGGTGGGCGAAGGCGTCGCCGAGGGTGCTGTCGGCGAGGTGGGGCTTCAGGGGGATGTCACGGTTGTGGAGGATGCAGGGGCGGGCCACACCAGTGGGCGTGATCTTGATGCGATTGGCGTCGGAGCAGGTGGCACAGCTGGAGTTGGAGATGAAGCCGATCGAGCCCGCCCAGCCGTCGGGACGGAGATACTGCCCGGGGCTACGGACCCCGAGCTGTTCACGAGAGACCTCCCCCGCACCCGCGAACCATTCATGGAGACGACTGCGGACGTCCGCCTCGTTGATGAACTCGGTGTCGAACAGCGCCTGTGCGGGCCCGATGTTCTGGAGTTCGATCAGACGGACGGCGACAGGTAGGTCGCGGGCCAACTCGGCCACGGCGAAGGCGTCGTCCAGGTAGGTGCGCTGGAGGACGCAGTTGATCTTCACCCGCATTCCGAGGGAGAGAGCCTCGTCGAGGGTGCGCATAGTCGTGCGCGGATCGCCGCCGCCCATGATCGTGGCGGATCGAGTCGGGTCGAGGCTGTGGAGGCTGAGGTTGAGGTACGTCAGTCCGGCGCGGTGCAGCTTCTCCACGCTCAGCCCGCGGCGTAGGTTGCCGTGGCTCGTCATGCCGATCGCGGCGTCGGGCCCGAGGCCGTCGGCGAGGCCCTCGATCACGTCGAGGATGTCCGCCCGCAGGGTCGGTTCGCCGCCGGAGCAGTGCGCCTTCCGGATCTTCCAAACCCCGGCCTCGGCGGCGATGGCCGCGTAGTCGGCGGTGGTGAGGGGGCGGTCTTTGTGCCCGTAGTCCGGCATGCAGCGGGGCTTGCAGAACACGCAGTCCAGGTTGCACAACGAGTTCAGGGTGAAGGCCAGGTAGGGGTGGTTGCGGCCGGTAGCCGCGAAGGCTGCGATCAGGTCACGGTGGCGGGTGGTGGGCATGGGTCAGCCTCCTGCGAGGGGGGAATGGGCGTCGGGTACTTCGGCCAGGCCGTTGAGCGGCTGGCCAGCAAGGAAGCGGCGCAGGTTCTCGGCGAAGAACGCGACCGCCCCGTCCATGTACGTGTGGCAGAGCGTCGAACTCTTCGGCGTGAGCACGACCCGGGGGTGGAGCCGCAGCGGATGGCGAAGGGGCAGGGGCCTCGGGTCGGATACGTCCAGCGCGGCGCCCCGCAGGTGGCCGGTATTGAGGGCGGCCAGGAGGGCCGACTGGTCGACGGTTGCCGCACGGCCGAGGTTGAGGAAGATGGCTCCCGGCTTACAGGCCGCGAAGAGGGCGTGGTCGAAGAGATGGTTCGTGGCCCGGGTGGCCGGCAGCAGGTCGACCACCACGTCGCCGACGGCAACGGCCTGGTGCGCCGCCGAGGCATGCATCCAGGTGATCCCGTCCCGCGCTGCCACAGGCGGCGTCCGGCGTACTCCGATCACGTCCATACCGAAGGCGCGGGCGGTGCGGGCGAGGTGGCCTCCGATGCTGCCGCAGCCGACGATGGTCATCGTCGACCCGGCCAGGTCGAAGAACTCCTCGGCGAGGTCGTCCTTCCACCAGGTCCGGTTCCGCTGAACGCGCTGGCTCGTGAACAACCCGCGAGAGAAGCCCAGGATCAGCCCCATGGCGTGCTCGGCCATGGGGCGGCCGTGGAACCCGTACGAGCGGGTCAGGGCCACCCCGGCGGAGTGCGCCTCGGCGACGGGCAGATGGTCGGTGCCGGCGGCCGGGGATGCGATCCAGTTCAGATGCGGTGCGCCGGCCAGCCAGGAGGGTTCGAACCGCCAGCCGAAGTAGATGCTGGCTTCCGCCAGCCGGTACGGCACGTCCTCCTCGGCGGCCGTACGGAAATCCACACTCGGGAAGGAAGCACGTAGGGAACGCTTGTGCTCGGCGGACAACCGCCAGAACGAGTGCGGGGATTCCAGGTTGATGAGCACCACCGGCCGGGTCACTGGCTCCTGCTTTCCCCGGTGGGCGACGGAGCCAGAGCCCAGGGGGCGATGCGGCCGATGGCGGAGCCGATGTTGGCCTCGTAGTCGTGGCGTGAACGCACCAGAGCCGCACCGGCGTTCCGGAGCCGCTCGCGCTCTCTGGGCAGGGTGGTCAGGGCTCGGTGCAGGGCCGACGCCAGAGACCGGGAGTCCCTGGGGGCGGCGGTGAAGCCGGTCTCGCCTTCGATGACGGTCTGGGCCAGTCCGCCGGCGCTGGTCGCGACGACCGGCCCCGCCCCCGCCGCGAACGCCTCCAGAGGTATCCGTCCGAAGGGCTCCTCGCGCGAGGGAACGACGACCGCGTGCAGCGCGGGGCTATGCAGCCAGGAGCGGATGGAGGGGGTGAAGCGGGTGATCAGCGTCGCGTCCAAGCCATAGGCGCGGATACCTGCTGCCAGGTGCCTCTGGTACGAGGTCAGGTGCTCGTGATCACTCGACGTGACGGCCGCCAGGAGTAGATGTGGCAGGCGGACCCCTCGTTCCTTCAGAACGTGCAGCGCCTCCAGAAGGTCTTCGAACCCCTTGCTGGGCACCGCGCGCCCTATCGCAAGCAGAAAGCCGGCTCGGGCCTTGAAGGGCAGGGGTCGAACGTGCGTCTGCCTGGCCATCTCCTCTCGGATCAGCCCGTTCGGGATGTTCACGATGCCCGCCCGCGGGATGGCACAGTTCGTGACGAGGTGGTTTCGCATGTGGGTGGAGATGGCCCCGATACGACCGCCTTGGGCGGTCGCCGCCCGCAGGCCCTCACGTTCCCAGCGGATTCGGGACAGGTCTCCAGGCCGCGTCATGGCCGCTGCGGAGCGGGGGATGAGCAGCAGGTCTGTGGTCGGTGGCGTGTAAGCCGCGAGGCCGAGGAAGGGAACGTCGAGGCCGACGAGCAGGCAGCGGCTCGCGCGATCAGCGACGCGTGCGGCAGCTCTCCCCGTCAGGGCGCACAGGTGCGTGGAGCCGCGGACGGAATCCGGGGGCATCTGGACCTCGGGAATCGTGATCACCTCGGCCTCCGCCTCGTCCAGCATCAGCTGGACCTCGCGGCTCCACCGCCGATCGTGCGCGACCGCTGTTTCAGAGACGGGTGGGGAGATCACGGAGAGGCGGCCCGTCGGCAGGAGGCGGGCGAGCGCCGTGAGGAAGGCTCGGTTACTGAAGCCGGTGCCCGACTCAGCGCCGTACAGGCCCTCGTGAAGGGCGACGACTACGCGAGGATGACGAACGGCCGTCGGTGCTTCAGCGGACGGGGACGGTGGGGTCGCATGGTCGATGCGCACCGTGTGGTGCCTCCTTCGAAGACAGGATCTTGCAGGCGCGGGCATCAGAGCGTTCTCGCAGGCGAAGAGCTGGACGCGCGCGTCAGCCGGCACCAGGCGCGGGTGCCGTCGGTGCCGGTCGTCAGGGACCAGGCGTCGGCCAGTGCCTCGACGAGGACCAGGCCCCGCCCCGATTCGGCCTGCTCCTCGGAGGCCGGATGAGAGGTAGGCGCGGGAAGGGGGCAGCCACCGTCGGTCACGGTGATCTCGACCTCCAGGCCACCGATGACCGGACTCCTGCGGTCCACGCACAGGACCAGAGGCGGGTTCCCCGAGGCGAACGCATTCGTTGCGAGTTCCGACCCGATCAGTCGGGCGTCGTCGAGCAGGTCCGCCTCGGTGCCGATGAGCGCCACAGTGACGGCTTCCCGAGCGACCGCGGCCGCCCTCGGCCCGTATGGCAGGTCCGTGATCAGCGTGGTCGTACCGCCGCCATCGGCGTACCCGTGTGAGGGAGCGGAGACCGGTCGCGCGGTGGCGCGCTCCAGCACACTGCCCGGACGGTCTCGGGAGGTGCTCGTGTGGTTTCTCAAGGCCCACCTCTTTCTCCGCCGGCGTCGAAGGCGGCGCCTTCCGCCGTGACTCAAGAACACCGGAGGAGGCCGGTCGTGCAGCACCCGATCAGTCGGTCAACTCGGTCAACTTCCTTGATAGGCAGGAGATTCGGCAGCTGCCTGCCCCACCATGGGGAGCGCGAAGTGGTCGACGAACCCTTGGGACGCGAGGTGGTCGCACGTGGCACAGCAGGTAGGGGGACCGAACGCCGTGCTGTCGGGCTGCCTCGACGAACTCGGATGGAGCCCCAAGGCGCTTGCTCGCAAGCTCAACCGGGTGTTCGGAGCGGGCACCGTCGCCGAGTCGGCGCCGTACCACTGGAGGGACGGTGGTTCCCTTCCGCGTTCGCCGTTGCCGATGATGGCTGCCTACGTGCTCTCCCAGGAACTGGGCAGGGCCATCTCGGTGGCCGAACTGTGGCAAGGCCGCGCGGGCGACTCCTCTGCTCTCGTCCCTGCGGACACGGATCTCGCACGGCCCTGGACCGTGCAGGGCATGGAGGCGATCGTGGAAGACTGGGTGATGGGAGGGCTCGTCGACCGACGCCGATTCCTTGCGATCTCAGGCGCGGGGCTACTCGCGATCGTCGCCCAGTACCTTGACGGAACGGCAGGGCGAGGCCAGTACGCGCCCCGGATAGCTCCGTCGAACGGCGCCGATCCACTTGTCGACCAGGTTGAGCAGCACCTGCCCATGCTCCAGTTGCTTGACGACGAGCACGGCGGGGCGCGACATCTCCCCTACGTAGGTGCTCAGTTCCGCGCGGTGGGACTACTCATTCACGATGGTGGTCACTCGCCCGTCGTAACGAGCAGGCTTATCCGCGCGCTTGCGGAGATTGGCCAGCTGGCCGGCTGGATGGCCTTCGACGCCGCCGATCACGGCCTGGCGCAGCGCTACTTCGCCACGGCGCTGAGAGCCGCGCATCAGGCCAACGACCTCCCCCTGTGCGCCCACATCCTGGGCGACCTCTCCTTCCAGGCAGCGAGCCGAGGACACCCGGCGGACGCAATCGCCCTCGGCGAGGCCGCCCGCCGCGCCAGCGAAGCCGCTCCGCCCGCCGCCCGGGCATCCGTCCTTTCCCGGCTCGCCTACGCGTATGCCGCCGCCGGCCGTGACAACGACTTCGCACATACCCGTGGCTCTGCCCGAGAACTGATCGCAAGTCGGGACGGCAGCCAGGAGGAGCCCCGGTGGATGTACTTTCTGACCGACAACCACCTGGACTGCCAGGCCGGCTACGGCTTCATCCAGATGGGGCGCGCGCGGCAGAAGGCCGACGGCGGCACGAAGGCCCGACGATTCCTCGCGCAGGGGACCGAGATGCTCCGGTCCGGGGCATACGACGTTCCGCGTGGCGATCCCAGCCAACGTAGGGCCATGTTCGAAGGTGCCTGGCTGGCCTTGGGGCACAGCGCTCACGGAGACCTGGAGGCGGCCTGCGAGATCGGACTGATCGCGGCTGACCGCCTTGACGCCGTGCGTTCACCGAGGAGCGCCGCCCTACTGCACCAGCTTGCCGCGGACCTCCGCCGCCGCCAGCGCAACCCACACGTCCGCAGCTTCCTCCCGGTCCTCGAAGACGCACTCGCCCGACATGCTCCATCGACGCCACCTGGCCGTTAGTGTCGAGATCATGAACGCTGGGGAGCGCGTTGTCGTTGTCGGGGCTGGGGTGGCAGGACTGACCACCGCCGTCGTTCTCGCCGAGGCCGGGGCCTTGGTGCGAGTGATCGCCGAGCAGGTGCCCGGTGCCACCTCGCTGGCCGCCGGGGCTATGTGGGGCCCGTACCTGGTGGAGCCGAAGGACAAGGTCGATCGGTGGGGGCAGCGGTCCCTGGAGGTATTCCGGGAGCTGGCCGAGGACCAGGCCACGGGTGTCCGGCTCACCAGCGGCATCGAGGCATCGCGTACGGCCGAGTCTCCGCCGGACTGGGCTACGACCCTGCCGGGGTTCCGGCCGTGCGAGCCGACCGAACTTCCGACCGGGTTCACCGCCGGGTACCGGTTCACAGTGCCGCTGATCGACATGCCCGCTCATCTCGACTACCTTCTGCGCCGTCTGCATGTAGCGGGCGGGACGGTGGAGCAGCGACGCCTGACTTCGCTCGCGGACGTCGGGCCGGTCCCTGCGATCGTCAATTGTGCGGGCTTGGGAGCCCGCGACCTGGTCCGGGATCCAGAACTGCGGCCGATTCGCGGCCAGCACGTAGTGGTCACCAACCCGGGGCTCACCGAGTTCTTTTCCGAGGACACCGGCACTTCACCGGATCTGTTGTGCTTCTACCCGCATGGAGAGACCGTCGTCCTGGGCGGCACAGCCATCGACGGCGAAGGCGGCCTCGCCCCAGACGGCAAGGCGGCGGCCGGCATTCTCGCTCGATGCGTCAAGGTCGAACCCCGCCTCGCCCGTGCGCGTGTCCTGGAGCACCGGATCGGCGCTCGGCCGACCCGATCCACGGTTTGCGTGGAGGCGGAGCGGAGGGCGGGCGGTGCGCTGGTCGTGCACAACTACGGTCACGGGGGTGCCGGTGTCACTCTGTCGTGGGGGTGCGCTGAGGAGGTTCGGGATTTGCTTGCTCCGAACTGACTCTGGAGCTGCGGTCGCCATACGGAGAGCAGCAGACCACTCAGCTCACGGAGGCTTCCGTCCAGCAGGCGCTCGGTGCGGTGGTCGGTGCGGCGGGTGCGCTCGACAGAGTCGAGCTGTACCTCAAGGTTGGCCGCAAGGTGGCCCGCATCGGCGTCTGAGATGGAGACCGGGCGCCGGCCCCCGGTGGTGGGTCAGTTGGCCTTTGTGGGACGCCGTGAGGTCGATCTATTCATGCGCGCGAACAACCGCTCCAACGCGCGCCTGCCCTCCACGGCGACTTCGTTCACAGAGTGCCACCGCGCCTATAGCCAACCCACAGCCGACCGCCGACCTGCTCCAGCACTTCGTCCACGACTTCCACGAGCGGCTCAATCCGCCTTGCCAGTACGTCACGAAGGCCGTCGTGAAGGCGCATGCTGAGTCCCGGCGCCGTGGTCTCAAGACGGCGCGCCAGCCACTTCCCGCCTCCGTTCCAGGATCCGCCGGCGGTCAGCGCCAACTCGCCGGTGCGTCGTACCAATTCGGTGGCAATGAACAACCGTTCGCTCTGATCTTCGCTGCCCGCAAGGTCGTCGAGAAGGTCAGTGATCGCGTAGCGGCAATCATCGATCTCTTCAGCTGACACCGTCGGCGGTCCCGCCGCGGTCAGCTTCCGGGCCTCAGCGGCGACGTAGGCGCCGACCCCGTCGTGGTCGAAGAGCAGGATCCCGTCGGCGCACATCCAGAGCAGCGGTGATCTGCGCTTTCGTACTTCCCGCTCGACGAATGCGTGCCACGTTGCCTCGGTGTGCACGAACATCTCCACTGGCCACTCACCGTGCTGGAGACTTGCCCGGTACGGGGCTGGGGATCCATGGAGGAGCACCACGATGTCGAGGTCCGACATCGCCGTGCGGCGTTCCGTCACGACGCTGCCTCCCAGGAAGGCGGCCCGGGCGTCAGGGTGGTGCTCCTTGATAGCGGCACGTGCGGCGTCGATCGCATCCATGCAGTAACTATTCAGCACTCTGTCTGTCGTGCGCACCGGGTTTCTATGGGGATACGGCAGGGCTGTCCCCAGGGGCAGACTGTTGCTCCATCTGGCATGTCTCCAGGCAAGCGGGCCCGTGTCTGCGGGCAAGACGTCGGCGAATGCTCTCAGGTCGTGGCCCTGGTCTCCGTCTGCGCTGACATCGCCGCGGGATGGGGTTCACGGCTCCTACGCGGCGCTTCCGGCGACGTACAAGTGTCGCCCGTATCCCAGTTGTCCGTTGGCGTCGAACCCAGTCGTCTTGCCATCGAACCGAGCCCCGCCGAATCCGGCATGCCCCCACCCGCAAAATAGTGACGCCCCATAGACCGCTACGTCATCTCTATAGACAACCCAGGCCCCACTCCGTGACACTGCCTATAGCGATCGATAGAGATCACATAGAGTGCTGAGGGGGTCGTTGTGAGGTTCACCATTGAAGGCGCGAGTGAGGAGTTCGAGGGCAAGCTCCTCGCCCTGCTCGCCGAGCACCGAGACGAACTGGCCGTGTCCGTAGACACCGCATGGGGTGCCGACCGGGCGATGGTCTTCCTGAACACACTCAATGAGGACGCCCGCCAGTTTGTGCGCCTGGTCGTTGAGTCCGACGGCCATCTGGAAGCCGTCGTGCTGCGCGAGGCGTTCCCGCGCGGACTGCGCGGCCCCACAGTGGCCCTGACCTACGCCCTCAAGCGCGGCTACAAGCACGGCTGGTGGCCCGAAGGCACCGAGGCGCCAGTCACAGTTGTCTACGGCGGCGGCCCACAGGACGGATGGCGACAGGCATCGGCCTACGAGATGTCCGGTGAGAATCTCCCCGTCTTCCGCGCCGCCCTAGCTCACTACGACGCCACTACATCCCGGCCCTCTTGGGACGAGGAGGCACCCTCCGCGTTCGCCGTGCATCCAAGCTGGGGGGCCGACGCTGACGTACCGAGGGCGCTGTACGACGATCCGCCGACCACACCCAACTTCCGGACGGAGGAGCAAGATGATCGGGGGTTGCGCGGCTAACCCCCGCCTGCCGCATCCTCGGCGCGGCCCGTCGCAGTGGCGAGCCCTACCCGCCTCGCAGGAGTGATGCCGCCGTGTCCGCGTTCTTCGACAAGTTTTTGATCCCGATTGCAGTTGGCCTGGTCGTCACCGGTCTCGCTGCCGTAGCCACCCGGCTCTACCGGCGTCGCCGGACCACCCCGACGCCACCCCGCGTGCTGCGCCGCTTCAGTCTGCTTGGAACCGCCGACGCTGGCGGCACTCCTCTGTACTACGAGACCACCCGGGCCCCCGGCAGCGTCGTCACTCGCCGGGTCGGCAGCCTGCCTCAACGCTTCGAGCTAACCGATGCGCCGCTCGGCGACGGCACGTACGCCGCCGAACCCCTCGACCACCTGTAGGACGCTGCCAGTGCATGGAGGGTGTGTTACCGCGAGTGCCCTCGTGCTGGGCTGCCCACAAGCACCTTCACCGCACGACTCCGTAAACAACCGCAGCCAACCGAAGCGGCTACGTTCGCTGTTCAAACGACCGGGTTGAACGACAGCGGACACCAGTTCGCCGGGGGCAGACAGGAAAAGGCCACGAAAGACTGGCCAGCGAGTGCAGAGGGATGTCAGGGTAGACGACCTGCCGGACGCCCAGGTCAGAGCGCTGATCGGCGCGCCTGCGGCTCCCCTTGGCCGCAGCTTCTTCACTCGTCTATCTAGCTGGCGGCGCGACGCCGACAGCGGGCTCGGGCGCCTGCCGCCCGAGGCCGCCGTCGCTATGAACCGGCAGGCTCCCGTCCAGGCGCTGCCGCGCCACGTTGCCGGCGCCCAGTACACCCGAACCCGGCTCTTGGAGGCACTCCTGAATCCGCGCTACCCGTTCGATCCCTCTTTCGCGGCTGGCGCTCTTCCCGCGTACTGGGTCAGCCCCCGACACCTGGCCGGCGATGACGGCCGTCTCTGCGATGTCGTCGCGGACAGCCTCGCAGGTCTGGGCTGGACGAGTCTGACAGCCGTGCGAGGACGGCGAGACTTCGATGAGCTGGGAGATCACCAGGTGGTGCGCAGCACCGTCCTGCACATCAGTCCCGACGCTCTTCGATGGGCACAGTGGGTGCTGGCGGACGAGCCGTTCCACCTCGGTGGCCTGCCGGTCGCGTGGCAGGTCTCGGCCCGCTCGGACACCACCAGTTCGCTCGCGGACTGGTCCGCCTACTTCACCCCAGGCGTACCGGGAGAGGCCATCACCGAGTTTCTCCTGGCGCTCGACCAATGCAGCCAGCCCACCACCTTGTACGACGGTCCCGAACTGGTCCTCGCTACGGCCGCCGGGAACGGTTGGCTTCGGGACGCCGACCAGCCCCACGCGGCGGCGATGCACCCCACCTTCACCGCCCGCCTCAGCCTCGGCGAGGTGCCGCCCCTCATTCAGGATGCCGACCCCAGCGTCCTGACCGCCGAGAGGGACGGGCAGGTGGCGATGGGCTGGCAGGCGTGGGCTGAGCCTGCAATGGGGGCTCCGTACCTGTGGGCCGCCTCATTCAGCGCGAGCGTGCCGCATCGTTTGGTCGCCGCGTTCGCCTCCTCGCTCAGCTCCACGGCACCGGTACTGCGCCGGGTGCTGCCGGAAAGTACGCGGGACCAGCTCCTGTGTGCCCCCGCCAGCTGAGAAGCGCCCCCCGCGTAACAAAGCCGGGCCTCCCGTCTGGGCGGCCCGGCTTTGTGCTGCTCTAGCAGGTCTTGTGTGCAGCGGACTCGTGGCTGCTGGGGCGGGACCGTGTCAACACTGGGTGCTATGTCCCGCTTGCTGGCACCGCTAAGCGACGGTGCCTATCTGATCTCTCGTCGCTCCGATCGCTGAGGCTGGCAGACACTCCGGCCAGGCCGATTCCTCGCCCTGGTCGAACAACGACGCGGCCCTTCGTCAGTAGGTGTTGGCTGTGAAGGGTCGCGGGGGTTTGGCTACGAGGCCGAGCAGGCGGTTGAACTCCGTCCGGTCCTCTTCGCTCATGAGCTCATGGGCGTTGCCGAGGTTCTTCACGGTGAGCTGCTGCATGAACGGGGCGAGGAAGCGCTGCAGTGCTTCCGAGGCGCCAGACCATGCCTGTCGGTGCTTCACGAAGCGCGTGAACTGCGCGTCAAAATCGAGGAACTCGCTGCGAGTCGCTGTGAGGACATGAGCCTGTTCCTCCTTGCTGAACGGCCGTCCGTCGCGATGGCTCCACGTGTTGGTGTCGGCTCGGTACTTGAAGTCCGCGTCGGCGAGGAGGGCGATGATGTCGGGTCGGGATGAGGGTGCGGTCATACGGGTGTGACGCTCCTTGTGGGATTGGGTGGGGAGCATCAATCGTCTGGAGAATCGCCGGTTGGGCTAACCGGCGATCGTCGGCTATGTTGCGCCCGTATCCCCGGGTCAGTGCCTGCGGCTGGAGTGGTTCGACGCCTGAGCCGCGGGCGGTGTGGCGGAGGCCGGTGTCGGGATGCGCCGCCGCCGGCCGTCTCGGGTGCCTGCGGTCTGGAGGCTTTCGGGTGCTGCTGCGGGCAGGTGGGCGCTGCGGCGCAGGCGCCAGACGAGGACATCGCTGATGGAGTCGGCGCTGCCGAGCTCGCGTCGCCGGGCGGCGTCGGTGAGCAGTGCGGCGGGGTCGTGGCCCGCTTGGCGGGCGTCGGCGAGGGTGGCGGCCAGGGCGGGCCAGCCGGTCTCGGCCTGGATCCGTTCGGCGAGCTCTGGCAGTGCCTGGTGCAGGAGATCGGCTTGCCTCTCTCGAATACGCGGTGCCATCCGTTGGCCTCGCTGGCGGAGGGTGGCGATGGGGCGGGCTGCGGCTGCCTGGTAGGCGGTGCGTAGGTGTTCGGCGGCTTGCTGGGCTGCGGCTGCCTGCTGGCTGTGGTGCCTTTTGGCGTGCCAGTTCGCTGCGGCGATGGCGAGGAAGACGGCCATGTCGATGACCATCGCCGTGGTGGCTCCGTCTTCGCCGCGGCCGAGTGCGGGGCCACTGTGGACGAGATCGTGTGCGGCCTGCCGCAGAGCGTGGTCATGCCCGCGTACGGCGCGGACATGGGAGCGGCCGGCCCGCTCGAACGCGTTGGCCGCCTCCCGCAGTTCCGCACGGGTGTGCGCGGCAGAGGTCTTGGCGAGCGCGTCCAAGACCTCACCCGCTGCGGCGATCTGCGCTGCCGCCGTGCCGTCGTCGCCGTGGTCGATGATCAGTAGGGCCTGCCAGCCGGCGGTTGCCGCACGGCGCCGAGCGAACGCAGGATGGGTCACCTGCGGCAGGGCGGGCTGCGCCGGCTCGGAACCACCCTCGGAGACCGCCTCTGCTTGGAGGGACCAGCGTTCGCGGATGCGGGGCAGGGACAGGTCGGGTGCGAGGGTGGAGCCGGCATAGAAGACCGGCTCGTCGTCCTTGTTGCGGTCACCAGGCAGCGCGACCTTGTAGCCGAGCAGGTCGCCCGAGGGTGCGATCCGCTTGCGGATCAGAAGGCCGTCGGCGGCTAGACGGTCGAAGAACTCATCTGTGGAGGCGGCGCCGGCCGACGCGCAGCGCACGGTCTCGCGCAGCTCCTCCCGCACCGTGCGCTCCCGCCCTTGTCGTTCGGCTTTGTGGCGCTCGGCGCTGGTGGGGCGTTTGGCCGCGGTGCCGTCGCCCGGGGCCACGCGATACAGGTCGTAGTCGGCTTCGATGAGACGGGCTTCCGCCTGGGCGCGCCGGCCGGAGCGGTGGTGGTCGGGACGGCGGCCGTCCTCGCGTACGAGGGTGGCGATGATGTGGATGTGGTCTTCGGCGTGACGGACGGCGGCCCACCGACACCCGGCGTCGTCTGGGCCGCCGGAGTCGATGCCGGTGGCGGCCACGATGCGGCGGGCGATGTCGCCCCACTCCTCGTCGCTCAAAATGCGGTCGGTGCGTGCCGCGCGGACGGAGCAGTGCCACACGTGATGGTCGGGCCGCTGGTCTGCGTCGAGGAGGTGCAGCGGCTGGTCGAGAAGCCGCTGGAGGTCTTCCTTCGTCGCGGAGGGCTCGCGGCCGGGGTCAGGCGCCATGCCGTCGAAGGAGGCGACCAGGTGCGGGTCGACGTGCTCTTCGCGGGTGCCCTTGCCGTAGAGGTAGTTGAGCAGGCCGCGGGTGCTGCTGCCTTGCTTGTGGATGCTGGGGATCAAGTGGTCTCGTCTGTCTGCCGGTTGTTGATCCGCTCGACGGCTGCCTTGGTGGCGGTGGCCGCGCGGTGGACGTTGGTGAGGGTTTCCTTGATGCGGGCGCTGTCGATGTCGCCGCCCGAGTTGAGGGTCTTGGCCATCTGGTTGAGGTTGCTGCCGGCCCATCCGAGCTTGCGGCTGGTGGCGAAGAGCTCGGTGAGGATGTCGTGGTCGGCGGCGATGGTGGCGGCGGTGCGGGTCTGGTCGCGGGCGGCGGCGAGCGCGGAGTGGGCGAGGAATCCGGCGATACTCATGCCGACGGCATCGGCGCCGGCCTGGATGAGAGCGCGTTCGCGTTCGTTGAGTCGGACGCTGTGGGCGGGGCGCTGCTTCTTGTCGCGCGGGCGGGGTTTCCCCTTGGTCAGGCGCGTGTGACCGGCCTTACTTGGCTGCGAACCGCCCTCGGTCGCAGCCCTCCCGTCCGGCGCCCCCTGGCGCTGGTCGGGCCCCGCCACCCCTGGGGCGGGGTCGGGTTCGGACGCTCCCCCTGCGGGGGAGTGTCCGAACCTCCAACTTGCTCCGCTTTGGGCTGGCGTGGCTTGGGGCGCGTTCTGGTGCTCTGGGCTGTGGGTGCACGAATCCTGCATGGAGAGCAGCTCCTGGTTGAGGGGAGAGGGCAGCGGACCAGGTCGACGTACGGGCAGCGTCCCCAACGCCCGCTGGTTCGAGCGGTGAGTCGCGAGGGAGGGCCGTGCGTGCCTGGTCAAGCGGTGCCAATGGGGCGGGGCCGTGGGACCAGACGGGGTGCTGGTCCACGGCCCCCGTTCGGCGTTCAGGGCTGACCGGATATCCGGTCAGCCCGTGGGGACGGCGGTCTCGCAACCCTGCTCTGCCGCCAGGAGGGCCTTGAGTTCGGTGAGCCGGTCCTCGGAGATGGGGAGGTCGGCCTCGCGGATGGCGTTCCGTAGCACGGCGCGGGTGGCTGTTCCGTGCATGGCGATGGCCGCGCGGCCGATCGCGAGGAGTTCGTCCATCTCGGCACCGGGAGGACGTCCGTAGCGTTGCGCCGCAGGGACGCCGTCCTCGTGGGACGGCTCGGTGGTCTCGCGGGTGGGGACCGAATCGGGCAGGGGAAGTTGGTTCTGCACGGATCGAGGAGGCAGGGACTCAAGACGAAGGTTGGAGTCGGCGTGCTCCCCGGCTTCCTCGCTCGTCAAGTCGAAACCTGCACCAGATCGGCTGCGCCGCGGAGTCGTCTCGACGTGGCGCATGGCGCCTTCGTTCGGAGTGAAGGCGTTCCAAGGCGATGGCAGTTCGATCGTGGCCAGTGCTGTCGCGTGACGGCGGACGGCAAGCTGGTGCAGCAGCACTTCGCGCTGGCGCTGGTCGATTCCCACAGACGCTTGGGCGACGGCGTGGGAAAGCCGTCGCGCGGTTCGCCGGCCTCGCCAACCGGCGCGCTGATTCGGGGTTCGCTCCGCAAGGTGCGCGGCCAGGGCGACGGCCCTGCGGGTGGCACGGTCGCGGCTGATCTGCGCGGCGTCACGATCGTGTTCGGCGATCCCAAGGCGCGAGAGGCCGCGTTCGCGTGCTTCGCGACCTATCCGGGCGAGGAGGCTGTGGGAGGCCGCCTCGGGCGTGCGGATGCGCAGTTCGATGCCCATGGCCTGGTGCCAGAGCAGTGCGGCCATGACCGGTCCCACGAAGGCCCGCACCGTGCCGCCGACCACACCTGACTCGGCGTACGCGGGGATCACCTGTACAGCGGTGATCACCCAGGTCAGGACGCCGGGCAGGCCGGGTGCTTGATTGGGGCCGTGCAGGTTCTGCCGCGCCAGCAGGGCCGTGGCGAAGAGGGCGAGTTCCGCGGCGGCGAACATCGCAGCGCGCTCGGTGGTGCCGCTCATGCCGAGGTAGTCGGCGGCGAACCTCCAGCTGGTGTCGGCGCTGTAGGCGGTACATCCGACCGCGGCCAGTGCGGCGACCCTGACCGCGGGCGTTCCGGGCTGTCGCTTGGCGTGGTTTCGGGGAGCGCGTCGGTAGATCAGCCAGCTGACCAGCAGCACTGTGCAGGTGGCCAGGAGGGCGGTGAGTGCGACAGGTATCGCGTTCCAGTACCCGAGTGCGGGCATGGCAAGTTCCGCCATGCAGGGGTCTCCAAAGGGCCCGCCGCGCCGTGTGGGCAGGTGTGGGCGCGGGCGGGCGGGCGGTGTGGTGAAGGTGAGCTGGTGCGGGGCGGCGCCGTGCGGTCAGGCGGCGAGCTGGCGTCTGCGGTCGGCGCCGGTGAGGACGACGGTGGTGGTCATCTCCGCGAGACGGGAGGCGACGCGGTCGCCGACGGCGTCGCGGAGCGCGGCGGTCGGCAGATTGGTCGTGAGGAGGGTGGGGAGCAGGTCGGTGTAGCGGCGGTTGATCAGCCGGTACGTGATCTCCTCGGTCCACTCCGACTGCTTGGCTGCGCCGAGGTCGTCCAGGATCAGCAGCGGGCAGGTGCTGAGGGTGGCGAGGTCGCGTTCGGCGTCATGGCCGGGGCGTGGGCGCAAGCGGGCGTACAGGTCGGCCGTGGTGGCCGCCTCCCACCGCAGCCGTACCCCGGCGGTCAGCAGCGAGCGCACCGCGCCGTACGCCTGGTGCGTCTTGCCGGTGCCGGTGGGCCCGGCGATCAGCAGGGACGGTCCCAGTGCGATACCCCGGGTGCCGCTCGGGCCGGGCCGTGCGGCGAGCGCCACCTCGTCGACCCAGGCGGCAACCTGCTGGTGGCCGGCGAGCGCGTGGCGGTAACGGGGCGGGATGCGGGCCGCGGCCAGCTCCAGGGCGGTCACCCGTTCCGAAGGAGCCTCGGCAGGTGACGTAGTTGGATCGATGCCCCGATCGGCGAGGATCGTGCCGAGGCGGGCGGCGAGGGTGTTCATGCGCTCCGGCTCCCGGCTGGTGGTGGCCGTGGTCACAGCTGACCCCCGTAGGCCGCCTCGACGTCAGCGGGCGCCGGGTTGGTCCATGCTCGGTGCGGGGCGGCAGCTGCCCGTGGAGCGTTCATGGCCTCGTCGACCAGGCTCGGCAGCAGCCCAGCGGACAGCCCCTTGGTACGCATGCGGTCCATCCCGGCCCTGATGTGGTCGGGGGACAACCCCTCGCCGAGCAGTTTGCTGACCACCTTGCCGAGGCGGCCGAGGACGTCGCTGGGCGGGCGGTGTTGGCATGCGGCGACGTGCTCGGCGACCAGGTCCTTGGCCGAGACCGAACCCGAGACGGCAGGGGGCGTGGGGGCGCTTGCGCTCCCCACCGGAGGTGATCCTAGATCCAGGATCCTAGGTCCTAGATCCGGACCCTGAGTCCTCACCGCAGTCTCCCCGCGTTGTGGTGAGGGCTCACTGAAATTGCTCTGACCTGCGGTTTTCCGGTTCACGGAGGGCTCGCTGCATCCGCGTGACGCATCAGGGCGTCCACCGTGAGGGCTCACGGCCTGTTCAGGGAGGGCTCCGTGAACAGGCGAGGCCGCCTCGTCCGACCGGCTGCCCTGGTGGCGCGGGCAGGCCGGGCAGCGGCTGCCGCTGGGCCGGTTGATCTTCTGGTGACGGGCCCAGGTGACGATGTGCAGGTACCGCTTGCCGTCGTCGCCTTCGTACCGGCAGATCAGACCCGCACTGTCGAGCTGCGTGAGGTCGTCCTCGACCTCCAGCGGGCCGTGCTCGGGGCGCAGGGACCACAGGGCGCCGGCGATGACAGCGGCTTGGTCGCGGAAGCGGCCGTGGTCGTCCGCCTGCGTAAGCAGGCCGAAGAAGGTCCGCTCGGCATGGACGCTCACCGCGGCCAGCGACTCGGAGATGAAGGCTTCCGGCTTGATGGTGCGTATCCGGGCCATGTCTATCGCCCCGCCTTCGTGGGCCGAGCAGGCGAGTTCGGCGACGGGGATGCGACTACGGCCACGAAGGCAGTAGCTTGTTGGGGCATGCACAGTTCCTCACCTGGTGGCGTTATGACCGCCACCGTCTTGATCGTTCAGGTACGGGCGATATCGGTAGGGACTTCTTGGCCCCCGGCGTTGGCCCGCCGGGGGCTTTTTCATGTGCTCGGAACCGCAGGGGTTTCCGGGTGCATGGCCAAGACAGCCACATCTTCCCCGCACAAGTCCAGCATTCCGCCGGGAAAGCAAACAGCTCTCGGCGAACGTGTCGTGCGCGGCTTCCTTAAAACGGTAGACCCGAATCGCCGGTTGACCAAGAAGTTGCATAAATCGGGCAGTTGACAAGCGAGTCCGTGGGCGGCGCTGGTGAGCGCGCGATGCAAGATGCCCACGTCGAGACCACGTAGGTGCTACCAGCATGAGGGCAGCAGGTGATTTGGTCATCCGCCAATTCCGGTCTATGTTGCGCCGCTCGCAAGGAGCCTGGGGACCAGATCTGACAAAAAAGATGCGAAACATAGCAGCACATCGCCGGTTACCAAAACCGGCAATGCAGAGCTACAACTGACCCATGCCTGAGAGCCCTTTGGGAATTGGTCCGGCCGGCGTGCTGACCGCCCGCGCCATTACCCGTGCCCGCACAGCGCGCGGATTCGCCCAGCGCCAGCTGGCTGAACGTGTCGCCGCGCTCGGCCGGCCCATGACCATCACGATGCTGTCCCGCATCGAATGCAGACAGCGCCGCTGCGATGTCGACGACCTCGTCGCCATCGCAGCCGCTCTCGGCCTTTCCCCGCTCGCCCTGCTCGCCGAGACGAGTTAGCCGAACGAGCCCCAACAGCGCTCCCCGGGTGGGCCAACACCCGGCAGCCGCTACGCACATCACCTCGCCCGTACCTGAACCACCAAGACCGGCGTACCCGTCTCCGCACGGCCGCGCCAGAGAAGGAACCTCCTTGCGCCGAGAGGCCATTCCCCCTGCCATGTTGCCGTTCCGCCTCCGTACCGCGAAGGAGACGATTTCGCATGGCTGAGCAGCCAGGCACCGGCGTAGCGCCGCCCCGCCTCTACCGACCCGAGGACATCGCTGCTGTTCTCGGTTGCTCTGCCTGGTGGGTCAAGGACAGGGCCCGCCGGCGGCTGATCCCCTTCACCCGGGTCGGCCGCGCGTACCGCTTCACCGCAGAACACCTCGCAGAGATCATCCGCCTCCACGAGGAACGGCCCGCACGGGCGCACCAGCCCGTCACAGCTCGGGCCGCCGCCAAGGCTGACGCCGAGCAGGCGAACGCGCCCCAGCGTGCCGCGCCCACAACCCGCCTGCGTGCGCGGCCTCCGGCCCGCGCCAGGCAGAGCCAGTTCAGCACCGTCGTCTGACACGACCGCGTACCAAGGGAGAGGAGGAGCGTGGGTTTCGCGGAGAAGCGCGCGAACTACTGGCGTGGCCGGTACAAGACCGCACCTGGGAAGCACCTCACGGTCGTCGACGAGCAGGGCAAGGCGATCAAGTTCGCCACCAAGGGCGAGGCTCAGCGCGCCGCGAGCGAGGCCGAGAACAAGTACCGGCGCGGCGACTGGCGTGACCTGGCACTCGGCCAGGAGACCTTCGGCGAGTACGCGAGCCGCTGGTACGAGGCCCAGGACCTGGCCGCATCGACGATGCAGAACTACAAGCGCCACATCGAGGAACACCTGCTTCCCGACTTCGGGGACCAAGCGCTCGTCGGCATCCTGCGCTCGGACGTCGACCGGTGGGAGAAGAAGGAAAGGGCCCTGTACGCGGCCTCCAGCGTCAAGACCTGGCGCTCGACGTTCCACCTGATCTACGAGGACGCGATCGACGAAGGGCTGATCACGTCGAACCCGGCAACCAGGCGACGTGGGCGTGGGAAGCGCGCGGGCCGCTCTCGTGACCGAGGCCCGGAAAAGGTCGTCACCGATCCGCTCGGCATCCTGTTGATCGCCGAACGAGCAGCACTGCTGTCCGGCCGAGATGACGAGTTCGTCGCCGTCGTCCTCAAGGGATACACCGGTATGCGCTGGGGCGAAATAGTCGGCCTGGAGACCGAGTTCGCTCGACCTGGCTCCGTCCGTGTCGAATGGCAGCTGTACGAACTCGACTCGGGCGAAATGGTGCGCTGCCCGCCCAAGGACGACAGCTATCGCACGCTCGATTCGATGGACTGGCTGTCCGCCCTGGTCGCCAATCACGTCGCCCGCACGAAGCCGACGCCCTGCACCTGCCACGGTAGGTCCTACGTCTTCCGCGGGCAGGGCGCGGCTCGTACGGGCGGCCACCACGGTGCGAAACTCGTCGACGTCGCACGCCGTGCCGAAGTCTCCACGGGGACGGTGTCCAACGTCCTCAACCACCCCGATCGCGTCGCTGAGGCGACGCGAATGCGGGTGGAGGAGGCCATCACGGACCTCGGGTTCGTACGTGGCGGCGCGGTGGTGGAGCCTGCGGCCCACTGGCGCAGGAACGGTTTCGCGACGTGGTTGTTCACCCCGGCGGTATCGGGCTGGTATCCGAAGAAGGCCCCGCAGGAGGCACGACCCGTGCCGCTACTCGGGGAGCCGTGGCCAGGAGTCCCCGCGCGAGGGCGGGGCGCCGGCCAACGGGCCGACGCCTGCTGGCTCCCGGTCGCCAAGGGCCTCACGCCTCACGGACTGCGCCACGCCCATAGGACGGTGATGGAGGACCTCGGCACCGAGAAGGTCCTCATGGACCAGCGCATGGGACACATCGACGGCTCCGTCTCGGCGCGCTATGCCCATGTCACCCCAGGCATGCGCAAGCGCCTCATGTACGGCCTGACCGAACAGTGGGAGACGGCTCTCGATTCGCGGCTTGCCATGTGTCCTACATCATCGGTGCGTGTGCTCGGTGACCTTCTGCGCGTTCGCCGGCAGGCGCGTGGCTTGGTGTAACGCCAGCGGTGAGTGGCGCCTGTGACCCCCACGGGTCACAGGCGCTTTCGCCTTGCTCGAAGCACCTGTGCCTGCCCACCGAGCCCGATCATGCCGACGGGATCTGGGCACTCGATTCCTTCTGGTGGTTTTGGCGAATCGGCGGGCGCTGGTGCCAGCAGACCTGGCTCAATAGGCGCATGGAAATGGGTGAGCATTGGGCGTATCGAGTGAGGCCGAAGGACCTGGGCAGCGCGGTTCACCAGGTAGAGATTGTTCGTGTCGGCGGCCCCGGCAGGACGGGCGGGGTCCACGTGCGGTTCCTTGAAGGGGACGCAGCCGGGCTACAGGAATGGGTCAACCCCACGTGTCTCGTGGTTCCGTGGGCGGAGGCCGAAGAGTTCCACGCGGACGACGCGGCGGAGTTGGCGTTGGCCGAGGCGTCGCGACACGTGAGGGGCCGCACGGAGTTCGAGGCCGCGCGGCTGATCCTCGGGTTCGTCAGACCGAAGAGCAAACTGCGCCTGCGGCGAGGCGTCCAGGACGCTGGCATCCTGGACATGGGCCGACTGGATGAGACCGCACCGCTCGTCGGTATGGACCCCGCGAAACTGCGGGACGATCCTGCGGTCCACGAGAACCGCGACGGCCACTGCCTTGCAGGTTGGCCAGTCACTGAACGTCTCGCCCGCCATGTGGCCGAACGTCTCGCCGACACGATCCTGCCGGAGGTGGACCGCAAACAGCAGAGCCTTGAGCAGGAACGCGCCCAGGGTTCTTGGTACTCCTCCTACAGCCGTCGCGATGACCGCAAGCTGGACGCCGAAGCGACCGTCCTGAGGACCGTGCGGGCCTGGTGCGGCGAGGACAAGTCTGAGCGCTATGACGAACTGGTCGCCCTGCGGGCGGAGGTCATCCGGCTCGGGAAACTGGTCGAGCGGGCGGTGACGACCCTACGTGACCGCGGACACGGCTTCATCGCCTCCACCATTGAGCGCGAGCTGGGCGTCCATATCTCCAGCCTTGATCCAGACGTTCGTCGCTGAAGTCGTGCCGCCGGTCCGGCTCCGGCTTGGGTGACGCGACTTCCACCTGAGGCTTCTCCACCGACTCCACTTTCTCGGGACGCTGCGGGTGCCAGCCGTCGAGGAACGGCCGCATCTGGTCGCCCGTCGGCTGCGCATGGAAGCCGTGGCCGGTAAGTCCCCTGCCGCGCGCAGTGGGGTCGAGCCGCTCGGCCTCGGCCTTCCCCCACGCCGACCACTCCCGCAGCCTTTCGGCGTCGAGGTCGTCGCTCGACGTGGCAGCGGCCTTGTCCAGCGCTGAGCAGAAATCCCTGATCTCCCCCGCAGTCCGCCAGTGCTCCAAGGCCGTACTGAAGAGCTCGACCCGCACCGCGTCCACGGCCTTGATCGTCGCGACGCTGACAGCGGCCTCCCACTCCTGCTGCCTGCGCTGCATCTCCTCCGCCTCCTGTAGGCGGCGCTCTCTCTCCTCCCGCTCCCGCTCCTCACGCAGTCGCAGTTGCTCCGCTTCCCGCTCCTCCCGCAGCCGCCGCTGCTGAGCCTCGCGCTCCAACCGAGCCCGTTCCTCCTCTTCGGCGTGTGCCTTGAGCGCGCGGAAGACCGAACCGATTTGGTCCTCCAGCGACTTCTTGGCGGTGTCGGCCCAGTCCTTCTTCCATCCGGATCCGTAGCCCGACTGCTGGCTGAGATGCAGTTCCAGCTCGCCGGACGGCTCGGACCGGTTCGCCGGAGCAACCCGCTGCCAGTCGTACGTACGCCGGCGCGGTTGCTTGGGCACGTACCTGACCTGCTTCTGCCGCTCGCGGATGCCGACCTCGTACGTCCTGCCGTGGACCGTCAGCAGGGGGCGCGCCTGCCGGCGCTTCTTGGACATCGCGATCTCGCCATGACGAACGATGGCCTGCTCAGCGAGGAGACGGAGCAGCGCAATCACCCGGGGGAGGACCTCTTCGGAGATCTCAAAGGCACTGTGGTCTGCGGTGACCGCGGCGACCACGTCCTCAACGTCGGTGATCACTCGGCTGCGCGCCAGGCGAATCCGATTCCACTCGGTGTCGTCCTCGCCGGTCACCCTGAGTAGCCCGAGAACGAAATCACCCCTCTCCCGCCTCGTGTGCTTGAGGTGGTACCCCTCGGGGGCGCATTGCCGCGCAGCATCGAATGCTCGCCGGTAGCGGGCCCGCTCCCCGTCGCTCGGGTTCGTGATGCGGAGGAAGCGGCCGGCCTCCTGCACTTGGATGATCAGGGCCGCGCCAATCGAGGCCGGTGAGGGGCGCGAGGACTTCGCAGCTGCGGACGAGGGTGCTGTCTGTTGGCTGGGAGGGTCAGCCTGTGGTGGCAGTTTGAGGGCCGCCGAACGCTGCCTGCGTGGAGTCCGCTCCGGCCGGTCCGGGTGGCGTCCGTGCTCCAGGTAGAAACGCCCGTCGTTGGTGATGTCCGCCTGCCACCTCCCGCCCTGCTTCGGCATGGTGATCAAGCCCCGCCCCTTGAGGGCGTGCGCGGTGGCGGCAAGTTCCGGGCTGTCCGAGGTAACAGGTTCCGTCCCCTCCCCGATGCGGGTGAGCAGGACCAGCTGGCGATCATTGAGTGGCGACCAACGGTGCATGGCACGGTCGTACCGTGTGTGGCCGCAGTAGCACAACCCGTAGCCGGCGATTCTTTCTGCGTCTGACAGGGTTGGGGATCAACGCCCTGGCAGTCATTGTTGCGGCGCGAGCCTTTCCCGCCGTGCCCAGGCATGAGTGCCCACGCGGAGTCGCGTCGCTGTGTGTACCTGAACCGCTGGTCGACCGCAGGTGCGAACTAGCCATTGGCTACCCCAGTGGAAAAGCTAACTGAGTAGCGCAAGAATCCTGCGGCCCTACAGATCGGGGGCGCGATTCCAGGTCCGCGACACCAGGGACCCCGCAGGTGTGCCGACGAGGAGGTCTTCCCAGCCAGCATCGGCCATCGGCTTGACCCACCTGAACTGGTCTTTGAAGCCAAGGCTCTTGGCTAGCCCGGTAGTGGTAAGTATGGCGTACTGCACAAGCACGCTTACGGCGTTCGTCGCGTGGTGCGAGTGTATGACGATCTTTCCCGACGACGTCTGACTGGCGATTCCCGGACAGTGGACGAGCTTTTGATCCTTGTCTTGGTGGGCGAAGCCGTGCCGCACCTTGACCATGGTGTCCAAGAATTGAGACGCCTGCATTTTGGCGAGTTGAGTGGTGGCTGTGCGCCAAGTGCCGGTTCCGCCAGTCTCGATTGACGCGACCTGCACTCGCCAGTCCCAGTCGTCGTGCGGGTCGTAACGGAAGAATGTCCAGAACAGCTTCCGCAGGTTGTTGGGACTGGGCGTCTGCACCATCCCGCCTCCGCCAGCGATGTTGTACCAGTTGTTCAGCGGCGGCCTCGCCTGTGGATGGTGCTTCTGGGCGGTGATCGCCAGGTCCTCGTTGAAGGCTTCGAGGGCGCCGACGGCCGCTACGACTACGCCGCGGTTCAACGCTGAGTGCTCCGCCCCGGGCTGTCCATTGCCCCCCTTGCCCTGGGCTTGTCTGGCAGCGGTCAACTGGGCCAGTCGTTCCTGAGTCACCCGGTGAATCATCTGAGCATCACGAAGATATCCAGTCATGCCGTCGATGGGGGACTGGAGGGGGTTGAGCGCCACGTGATGCCCTTCGACGATGGGATGCACAGGGGCAAGATCTTAGGGCGTGCCATTTATTGCCGGGTCGCTTCTGGCTTCCTGGTACTCGGCGGCATCCATGTTGTTCCCGCAGCAGGCTGGACCGCGGGGCCTGCTGCTGCCCGAGCCACGGATACTCGGGACGGACAGCCAACGGACGACTGACGGACGTACCCGCTTCGGATCGTTGGTAGCCCAATCTGATCAATCCCGGAGATTCTCGTTGGGCCACCTGGCAAGCTCGTCGGCTGGTTTCCTGGGAGCCGGATCCTGAGATCGGCTCCCAAACGGCTCCCAATACGCCCCCGGAAACCACTCAGGGGCCTGATCCACTTAGTGGATCAGGCCCCTGACCTGGTCTTACGGCTGTCGGGGTGGCGGGATTTGAACCCACGACCTCTTCGTCCCGAACGAAGCGCGCTGCCAAGCTGCGCTACACCCCGATCGTCGCCAGTGTCCCGGCGACATCGATTACTTTAGCCCACCTGCGGCCGGAGACGAAATCCGGTTTTTATCCTGATCGAGGTGCGGGTGAGGGGTACCGGGGTGGGGTAGGGCTTGTGGCGTGGGCGAAAGGTTTGCACGAGGAGGGTGCGCGAGGGGGGTGTCAGGGGGCGTGCGGGAGGTTACGCGTCCCGGGCCGTCAGGGTCAGCAGTGTCGCCTCGGGCGGGCAGGCGAAGCGGACCGGGGTGTAGCGGTTGGTGCCGCAGCCGGCCGAGACGTGGAGATAGGCGCGGTTGCCGTCCACCGAGTGGGAGGAGAGGCCCTTCACGCGGTCCGTGTCCAGGTCGCAGTTGGTGACCAGGGCTCCGTAGAAGGGGATGCAGAGCTGGCCGCCGTGGGTGTGGCCGGCCAGGATCAGCGGGTAGCCGTCCGAGGTGAAGGCGTCCAGGGAGCGCAGGTAGGGGGCGTGGACCACGCCGATGGAGAGGTCGGCGCCCGTCTCGGGACCGCCGGAGACCTCCGCGTAGCGGTCGCGCTTGATGTGCGGGTCGTCGAGGCCGGTGAAGGCGAGCTCCAGGCCGTCGAGCTTGAGGCGGCCGCGCGTGTTGGACAGGTTCAGCCAGCCCGCCTCGTCGAAGGCGTCCCGCATGGGCTCCCACGGGTTGTGGACGGCGTTGACCGCCGGGGAGTTCCCGTTGAGGCCGTGCTTGCCCGCCGTCTTCTCGAAGAGGTAGCGGACGGGGTTACGGAGCTTGGGCCCGTAGTAGTCGTTGGAACCGAAGACGTACACACCCGGGAGCTCCATCAGCGGGCCGAGCGCGTCCAGCAGCTCCGGTACCGCCTCCGGGTCGGAGAGGTTGTCGCCGGTGTTCACGACGAAGTCCGGCCGCAGGCCCGCGAGTGACTGCAGCCAGGCGCGCTTCTTGCGCTGACCGCTCACCATGTGGACGTCGGAGATCTGCAGGACGCGCAACGGACGTGCTCCGTGCGGGAGTACGGGGACCGTGACCCTCCGCAGGCGGAACGAGCGGGCCTCGAATCCGGCTGCGTAGACGAGACCGGCGGCGCCGGCAGCGGCGGTGACCGCCGTGATTTTCAGGGGTACTCCGTAGCGTGCGCGCATGTGCCCATCGTCGCAGACGGTTCGTGTCCACCGGAAAACCGGCGGGCGGCGGGTGCCCCGCACCTGCCACAATCACCACATGACCACGCTCAAGTCCAAGCTCAAGGAAGACCTCACCACGGCCATGAAGGCGCGCGACGAGCTGACCTCGTCCACGCTCCGGCTGACCCTCACCGCGATCACCAAGGAGGAGGTCAGCGGCAAGTCGGCCCGCGAACTCTCCGACGACGAGGTGCAGAAGGTGATCGCCAGGGAGGCGAAGAAGCGTCGCGAGGCGGCCGAGGCCTTCTCGCAGGGCGGTCGGACCGAGCAGGCGGAGCGGGAGAAGCAGGAGGGCGAGCTGCTCGACGCCTACCTCCCGCAGCAGCTGAGCGACGACGAGCTGGCCGCGATCGTGGCGTCCGCAGTCGATGAGGCGAAGGCCGGTGGCGCCGAGGGCCCGCGGGCGATGGGCGCCGTCATGAAGATCGTGAACCCGAAGGTCGCGGGGCGTGCGGAGGGCGGCCGGGTGGCAGCCCAGGTCAAGAAGCTCCTCGCGGGCTGAGACCAGACCTCGGGAGTCACCCGGGGGGCGGGGGCCCGGGTGGCGCGGTGCGTCCAGCGGGTCTGTGGGGCCAGTGCGTCCAGCGGGACTGTGGGTCTGTGGGGCCAGTGCGTCCAGCGGGACTATGGGTCTGTGGGGCCAGCGGGTCCTGTCGCCAGTCGCAGTGTCCTGGACATGAAGGTGGGGCGCCCCCGGCCGGGGGCGCCCCACCTTCATGTCTGTCGCGGCGATTGCGGCAGTAGCAGCAGTAGTAGTAGCAGTAACAGCGGTCAGGGACCTTGCGTTCCGTTATCGCCCTGGCCGCGGCCGTGGCCGTTGTTGCCACCGGGCAGGTCCGGCGAAATGCTGATGCCGGGGAAGGGGCTGTCGCCGCCGGGCTTGTCGTCGTCGTCGCCCGGCTTCTTCTTGTCCCTGTCCTTCTTTCCCTTGTCCTCCTTCGGCTTCGACCGCGGTACGTCGACCGCGTTGAAGGCCGGGGTCTCGGAGGCGTTCAGGGAGCCGGTCATCGCGGTCTTCCAGATCGGACCGGGCAGGCAGCCACCGCAGACGTCGTCGTAGTACTGACCGCCGATGGTGATGTTGCTCATCGGGATCTGCTTGGCACCGTCACTGCCGACCCACACCGCCGTGGACAGGTTCGGTGTGTAGCCGACGAACCAGGCGTTCTTGCGCTCGTCGGTGGTACCGGTCTTCCCCGCGTTGTCACGGTCGTTGAGACCGGCCTGCTGTCCGGTGCCGTCCGCCACGACGCCCTTGAGCATCTGGTTGATGGTGTCCGCGGTGTGCTCGCTCATGGCCTGCGTGCACTTCGACTTCGGTACGGCGAGCTGCTTTCCGTCCGGCTTCTTCACCGAAAGGATCGCGATGGGGGAGCAGTACTTGCCGCGGTTGGCGAAGGCGGCGTACACCGAGGCCATCGCCAGCGGCGTCGACTCCTGGCCACCGAGGGTGGTGGAGGCGACCGGTTGCAGCGGCTTGTTGTTGCCGCGGATGTAGCCGACCTTGTCCGCCATCGAGAGGGTCTCGCAGAGACCGGCCTTCTGCTCCAGCTTCGCGAAGTAGGTGTTGATCGACTTGCCCAGCGCGCTGGTCATGTCGAAGGTGCCCTTCTCCGTCTCCAGCTCGTTCGACACCTCCCAGGGGCGGTTGTCGGCAGGCCGGTTGTCGCAGGTGCGGAAGCTCTCGCCGGGCAGCGAGATCTGGTGGTCGGAGGTGAAGTCCTGCGCCGGACTGATCCCCTTCTCCAGAGCCGCCGCCGCGGTGATCGGCTTGAAGGTCGAACCCACCTGGAAGCCGGCGTAGCTGCCGCCCATCTTGTGGTCGACGTTGAGGTTCAGCACGGTCTGGTGCTTGGACTGGTCCAGTCCGTACGGACGGGACTGGGCCATCGCCGTGATCCGGCCCGTGCCCGGCTTCACCTGCACGACCGCGTCGGCGATCTTGTCGTCCTTGTTGACCCGGGAGGTGGCGGCCTCGTTGGAGGCGGCCTGTGAGCGCGGGTCGAGCGTCGTCTTGATCGTGAGACCGCCGGTCGCCCAGAGCTTGGCGCGGTCCTTCGCGGTCTTCCCGAAGGCGGGGTCGCCCGTGACGATCTGCCGTACGTAGTCGCAGAAGAAGCCGGAGCCGCTGACAGCGGTGATGCAGCCGTTCTGCGGCCGCTTGACCTTCAGCTTGATCGGCGTCGCCTGGGCCTTGGCGGCCTCGGCCTTCGAGATGTCCCCGACATCCGCCATCCGCTGGAGCACGGTGTTGCGGCGCTTGGTCGCCTCCTCCGTGTCGTTCACGGGGTCGTAGCGGCTGGGTGACTGCACGATGCCGGCCAGCAGCGCCGCCTCCTCCACCTTGAGGTCCTTCGCCGACTTCGAGAAGTAGCGCTGCGAGGCCGCCTCGACCCCGTACGCCTGCTGCCCGAAGAAGGTGATGTTGAGGTAGTTCTCCAGGATCTTCTTCTTGCCGAGCTCTTCCTCGACCTGGATCGCGTACTTCAGCTCCTGGACCTTGCGGCCGAGCGTCTGCTGGGTGGCCTCCGCGACCTTGGCCGGGTCGTCGCCGGCCTCCTCGACGAAGACGTTCTTCACGTACTGCTGGGTGAGGGTCGACGCGCCCTGCGCGGTCCCGCCCGACTGAACGTTTCGGTTCATCGCGCGCAGGATGCCCTTGAGGTCGACCGCGCCGTGCTCGTAGAAACGGGCGTCCTCAATCGCGACGATCGCCTTCTGCATGTACGGCGAGATGTTCTTCAGCGGCACCACGGTGCGGTCACGCGAGTAGACCGTGGCGATCTGACCGCCCTGGTTGTCCAGGATCGTGGTTCGCTGCATCAGCGGCGGAGTCTTCAGATTGGCCGGGATCTCGTCGAATCCGTCGACCGTCCCCTTGGCGGCGAGACCCAGTGCTCCGGCGGCCGGCAGCGCGATGCCCGCCAGGACCACTCCGGAGAGTGCGGCGACACCTAGGAACTTGGCGGCCTGCTGGGTCGTCGTGAGACCCCCGCCCGAGCGCTTCTTTGGCATGGGGGCAGCCTACGTTCTCATTCGCCGGACACACGTATATGCCTTGGCCTAAGCTGCTCTCAACTGTCACAGCAGTCCGGTTTCGTATCAACCCCCCCTGCATGACCCTGTGCATGACTCGGCCACGGTTCAGGCGCTCCCGAAAACGCCTCGTGTGTCATCGAACGTCCGTTGTGTCTCAGATGGTCTGTCCCGATTCTCTCGGGATAGTCGTGGATGTCCTCACCTCACTCCCCTGGGTGATCTGCCGCATACGCATAGTCCGTTCGGGCCATTCAAGATTGGGCCCGAAGGGGGTGTTGTGCTGTCGCCACCTTCCGTAACGTCCTCAACTGGCAGCGGTGAATATGCCGCTGTCGCCGTGGGGGAGCCTCGATTCGGGAGAGGACGGCGCCGGGATGGGCTGGGTAACCGACTGGAGTGCGCAGGCAGCCTGCCGCACTACCGATCCGGATGAACTATTCGTACAAGGGGCAGCGCAGAACAGGGCCAAGGCGGTGTGCACCGGATGTCCGGTGCGGACCGAGTGCCTGGCCGATGCGCTGGACAATCGCGTCGAGTTCGGCGTCTGGGGCGGAATGACCGAGCGGGAGCGCCGCGCACTGCTGCGCAGGCGCCCGACCGTCACGTCCTGGCGCCGGCTGCTGGAGACCGCACGCAGCGAGTACGAGCGGTCCACGGGCATCCTGCCCGTGGCGATCGGGCTGGAGGACGAGGAACTGCACGAGACGCTCGCCGCCGTGGGGTAACCCCGGACGGTGGGCGAGCGGTCCGGCCCAGTGGGGCGACTACGCGTGCGGGCGGGGTGGGTCCTCACGCGTCCTGCGGATGACGTGTGCTTCGGATACCGACGCGACGTGTACTGCGGATGACGTGTGCTTCGGATGGATACTGGCGCGCACGACGGATTACGGGGTGGTTACTCAGCTCCGGCCGGATCGGAACCGGTCGCGAGCCGGTCCCCGATGGCTCGCAGCCCTGCGAGGTCATGGACATCTCCGGGCAGCGCGGCCACCGCTGTCACGGCCACCTCGGGATGCTGCGCGGTGAAACGTTCGCGTGTGTGCTGTTCCCGCGCGACCACCTGCATCCTTTCGGCGTGCAGATGCAACAGACCGGCGGTCAGCTGATCCACGGAGACAGCGGGGCCGGCAGGGTCAGCGGGGGCATCTGCGTCTGCGTCAGCCTTGTGTGTGGCCTCTGGTACGTCGGTGGGCTCGTGTTCGTGCTCGTGTTCCGAGACATCCTCGGACAGGTCGGGGGCGGCGGCTCCAGCGGTGTCCGTGGTCTGTGCGGTCCCGGCCGCGGGGGAGTCGGCGGGCTCATGAAGTCCAGCCTTCCCGGCCCTCTGATCCACAATGCCGGCCGCATCAAGATTTTCCGCGGCGGCCAGTGCCTGCCCGGCCGAGAGCCGGGCCGCCTCGCTGTCGTGCACCCGGTTGAGGACCAGCCCCGCCAGCGGCATGTCCTCCGCGGCCAGCCGCTCCACGAAGTACGCCGCCTCGCGGAGCGCGTCCCGCTCCGGCGTCGCGACGACGAGGAACGCCGTGCCCGGTGCCTGGAGCAGCTTGAACGTGGCATCGGCGCGGGTGCGGAACCCGCCGAACATGGTGTCCATCGCGGCGACGAAGGTCTGTACGTCCCTCAGGAACTGGCCGCCGAGCAGCTTCCCGAGCGTCCCGGTCATCATCGACATGCCCACATTGAGGAACTTCATCCCCGCCCGGCCGCCCATTTTCGCCGGGGCCATCAGCAACTTGATGAACTTCCCGTCCAGGAACGAGCCGAGCCGCTTCGGCGCGTCCAGGAAATCAAGCGCCGAACGCGACGGCGGGGTGTCGACGACGATCAGGTCCCACTCCTCGCGCGCCCTGAGCTGACCGAGCTTCTCCATCGCCATGTACTCCTGCGTGCCCGCGAAACCGGCCGACAGGGACTGGTAGAAGGGGTTCTCCAGAATCGCGCGGGCCCGCTCGCCGTCCGCGTGCGCCTCGACGATCTCGTCGAAGGTCCGCTTCATGTCGAGCATCATGGCGTGCAGCTCGCCGGCGCCCTTCGCGTCGATGCCCTTCACCCGGCGGGGGACGTTGTCCAGCGAGTCGATGCCCATGGACTGGGCGAGCCTGCGGGCCGGGTCGATGGTGAGGACGACGACCTTGCGGCCGCGCTCGGCCGCGCGTACCCCGAGCGCCGCGGCGGTCGTGGTCTTGCCGACTCCGCCTGAGCCGCAGCACACGATGATCCGGATGTCCGGGTCGTCGAGGAGGGCGTCGGTGTCGAGGGCGGTCGCGGTGAGGGCGCCGTCACCGTTCCGGTCGTCGTTCCCGTCCGGGCCGCCGTTCCGGTTGTCGTTCCCGTCCGGGCCGCCGTTCCTGTCCGATGTCATGAACCCACCCCTTGTCCCGCCGCCCCTTCGCCCACGCCTTGCTTACGCAGCTCCATCGCCAGCTCGTACAGTCCGGCCGGGTCCACACCCTCGCCGATCAGCGGGAGTTCGTAACCCGGAAGTCCGAGGCCTGTCAGTACGGCGCGCTGTTCACGCTCCAGCTCGACCCGCTGGGCGTGCTCGGCGGCCTGGGCGAGCAGCGGGCGTACGAGGGCCGCCGAGCCGGTCACGCCTGCCCGGGTGAGAGCTTTGGCGATCTCCTTGCGGCGGCCGCCCGCGGCGGTGCGCAGCGCGTCCTCGTCCAGCAGATGCGGGCGCACCATGTTCACGATGACCCGGCCCACCGGCAGCTCGGCCGCCTGGAGCTCGGCGATGCCGTCGGCGGTCTCCTGGACGGGCATCTCCTCCAGGAGGGTCACCAGGTGGACCGCGGTCTCGGGGGACTTCAGCACCCTCATCACGGCCTGGGCCTGATTGTGTATCGGTCCTATCCGGGCCAGCCCCGCCACCTCGTCGTTCACGTTGAGGAAGCGGGTGATGCGGCCGGTCGGCGGGGCATCCATGATCACGTAGTCGTAGACGAACCGGTTCTGCTTGTCCTTGCGGCGCACCGCCTCGCAGGCCTTGCCGGTCAGCAGGACGTCCCGGACGCCGGGCGCGATCGTGGTGGCGAAGTCGATGGCGCCGAGCTTCTTGAGCGCCCGGCCCGCGCTGCCGAGTTTGTAGAACATCTGGAGGTAGTCGAGGAGGGCGCGTTCGGCGTCGATCGCGAGGGCGTACACCTCCCCGCCGCCCGGTGCGACGGCGATCTTGCGCTCCTCGTAGGGGAGGGAATCCGCCTCGAAGAGCTGGGCGATGCCCTGTCTGCCCTCGACCTCGACGAGGAGGGTGCGCCTGCCCTCGGTCGCGAGGGCGAGCGCGAGGGCGGCGGCGACCGTGGTCTTACCGGTACCACCCTTGCCGCTGACGACCTGGAACCTGCTCACGTATTCGAGCCTAACCAGTCGTACCGCAGGCTACGCACGAGGCTGCGCGTCCCGTGGATTGCACAGGCATTACAGTCGGGCCATGACCAAGTGGGAATACGCGACCGTGCCCCTTCTCGTGCACGCGACCAAGCAGATTCTGGACACCTGGGGCGAGGACGGCTGGGAGCTGGTCCAGGTCGTTCCCGGCCCGAACAACCCCGAGCAGCTCGTGGCCTACCTGAAGCGGGAGAAGCAGTAGTGGCGGGCGCCGTCGAGGCGAAGCTCGCCGAGCTCGGGCTGCCCCTGCCGGCCGTCGTGCCGCCGCTGGCCTCGTACCAGCCGGCCGTGCAGTCCGGGGTGTACGTGTACACCTCGGGCCAGCTGCCGATGGTGGACGGCAAGCTCGCCGTCACCGGCAAGGTCGGCGCGGAGGTCACGCCCGACGAGGCCAAGGAGCTGGCGAAGACCTGTGCCCTCAACGCGCTCGCCGCGGTGAAGTCGGTCGCGGGAGACCTGGACCGGATCGCGCGCGTCGTGAAGGTCGTCGGCTTCGTCGCCTCGGCCACCGACTTCACCGGCCAGCCCGCCGTGATCAATGGCGCGAGCGAACTGCTCGGTGCCGTCCTCGGGGACAAGGGCGTGCACGCGCGCAGCGCCGTGGGCGTCGCGGTGCTGCCGCTGGACGCACCGGTCGAGGTCGAGATCCAGGTCGAGCTGACCGGGGTCTGAGCCGGCCGGTCTCCAGCCGCTGACTTCGCTGACTTTCTCGGATCCCGTCCGGTCACGACGACCGGGCGGGATCTTCTGTCTGCGGGAGCAGATCATCTGTGTACGGGGCATGTACGGATCTCGGCCCCCCTCGAACATCCTCGCGGTTCCGGATAGCCTCCGGCCATGTCCAATGGTCAGTGGTACCCACCGGAATGGCCCGACCGGATCAGAGCCCTCGCCACCGGCGAACTGACGGCCGCGACCCCCCGTCGGGCCGCCACCGTGATGCTGCTCCGGGACGCCGTCGCGGGTACCGGGGGCGGGCCCACTGTCCACATGCTGCGCCGGCGCACCTCGATGGCCTTTGCCGGAGGGGCGTACGCCTATCCGGGTGGCGGCGTCGACCCGCGCGACGACGACCGGCTCGTCGGCTGGGCCGGGCCCGCGCTGGAGAGCTGGGCGCGGCGGCTCGGCGTCGGCACCCCCGCCGAGGCCCAGGCGATCCTCTGCGCGGCGGTCCGTGAGACGTACGAGGAGGCGGGCGTCCTGCTCGCGGGCCCGACCGCGGACACCGTCGTCACGGACACCACCGGCGCGGACTGGGAGGCCGATCGCGAGGCGCTGGTCGCACGGGAGCTGTCGTTCGCGGGGTTTCTGGAGCGCCGCGGGCTGGTCCTCCGCTCGGATCTGCTCGGTGCGTGGGCGCGCTGGATCACTCCGGAGTTCGAACCGCGCCGTTACGACACCTGGTTCTTCGTGGCCGCGCTCCCGGCCGGCCAGCGCACCCGCAACGCCTCCACGGAGGCCGACCGCACGGTGTGGATCGGCCCGGGAGAGGCGGCCGACGGCTACGACCGCGGGGAGCTGCTGATGATGCCGCCGACGGTCTCGACGCTGCGCGGGCTCAGGGCCCACGCCACCGCCGCGCAGGCGCTGAAGGCGTCATCGGCCCAGGACCTCACCCCCGTACTCGCACAGGCGCGCCTGGAGGGCGACGAGCTGGTGCTGAGCTGGCCGGGGCACGCGGAGTTCACCAAACATATCCCGGCGGGTGGCGAGGGCGGCACGGACGCGGCCGGCGTCACGGGCGGTGGGGCGGCATGAGTGACGCGGCAGCGCTGCCCGGACAGCCGCGCGGCGGGGTGCTCTCCGGCCCCGCCACCACCCGCGCGGTCAACGTCCTCGCGCCCAACGCGTCGCCCATGACGCTGGACGGCACCAACACCTGGATCGTCGCCGAACCCGACTCGGACCTCGCGGTGGTCATCGATCCGGGGCCGCTGGACGACGCCCACCTGCGGGCCGTCATCGACACCGCCGAGCGCGCGGGCCGCCGCGTCGGGCTCACGCTCCTCACCCACGGGCACCCCGACCACGCGGAGGGCGCGGCGCGGTTCGCGGAGCTGACCCGTACGAACGTGCGCGCGCTCGACCCCGGGCTGCGTCTCGGTGACGAGGGTCTGGGCACGGGGGACGTGATCACGACCGGCGGCCTTGAGATGTACGTGGTGCCGACCCCGGGCCACACCGCGGACTCGCTCTCGTTCCATCTGCCCGCCGACCGCGCGGTGCTGACGGGGGACACGATCCTCGGCCGCGGGACGACGCTGGTGGCGCACCCCGACGGGCGTCTCGGGGACTACCTCGACTCGCTGCGGCGGCTGCGTTCGCTGACGGTCGACGACGGGGTGCACACGGTGTTGCCGGGGCACGGGCCGGTGCTGGACGACGCGCAGGGCGCGGTCGAGTTCTACCTGGCGCACCGCGCGAACCGGCTGGCCCAGGTGGAGACGGCCGTGGAGGCCGGGTTCCGGACATCGTCGGAGGTGGTGGCGCACGTGTACGCGGACGTGGATCCGTCGCTGTGGCCTGCGGCGGAGCTCTCGGTGCTGGCACAGCTGGAGTACCTGGAGGGGCACGGTCTGATCTGAGCGTCCCTGCCGGCAAGGCCGGACGCCCGAGGGGCCCGCCGGATCGGCGGGCCCCTCGGGCGTTGGGTACGACGACGGGTCAGCGGGACCGCTTGGCCAGCCGCTCCACGTCGAGCAGGATCACCGCGCGGGCCTCCAGCCGCAGCCAGCCGCGGCCCGCGAAGTCGGCCAGCGCCTTGTTGACCGTCTCGCGGGAGGCACCGACCAACTGGGCCAGCTCCTCCTGCGTCAGGTCGTGCACGACGTGAATGCCTTCCTCGGACTGGACGCCGAAGCGGCGCGACAGGTCGAGGAGCGCGCGGGCGACACGGCCCGGCACGTCGGAGAAGACCAGGTCGGACATCTGGTCGTTGGTCTTGCGCAGGCGCCGTGCGACAGCGCGCAGCAGGGCCGTGGCCACCTCGGGGCGTACGTTCAGCCAGGGCTGGAGGTCACCGTGGCCGAGGCCGAGGAGCTTCACCTCGGTCAGCGCGGTCGCGGTGGCGGTGCGCGGGCCCGGGTCGAAGAGCGACAGCTCACCGATCAGCTCGCCGGGGCCGAGGACAGCCAGCATGTTCTCGCGGCCGTCGGGGGAGGTGCGGTGGAGCTTCACCTTGCCGTCGGTGACCACATAGAGGCGGTCGCCCGGGTCACCCTCGTGGAACAGCGCGTCGCCGCGCGCGAGGGTCACCTCACTCATCGAGGCGCGGAGCTCCGCGGCCTGCTCGTCATCGAGCGCCGCGAAAAGCGGGGCGCGCCGCAGAACGTCGTCCACGAGTTCTCTCCTTGTCGGCCTGTTCAGGGAACCGTGGTCCCCATCATGCCGGACGGTAAAACAGTGCGATCGATCACAAACCAGTTTGACGCACGTGCGTGCCGAGACGTGCGCCAGGGGGCCGATTGGGGGTGGATCATCGGTGATCGGGGCGGATGTCAGTGCCTGGCTCTAGGCTGGCCGAGTGTCCGGAACGCCGGTGGGAGCGCAGGCCAAGGGGGTTGATGGGGTGTCGGAGGGCCGCGATTCCGCTGTGGGCGAACAGGCCGCAAGTGGAGCGAAAAATGCGACAAAAAGCCCGGCTGGGCGGATGGAACGGGTGGGAACGGCGGAACCGGTGAGGACGGCGAAACGGGTGGCATCCAAGACGAGTGGCACGGACTCGACGACGGGGTCGGAGGCGAGGCCGAAGTCGAAGGCCTCCCCGACGGCCAAAGCAACGCCGAAAGCAACGCCGAAGGCGAAGTCGGCCACGCCCGAGCCCACGCCGAAGTCGGAGGCGAAGGCCAAGCCGGAATCGCACCTGGCCATGGTGCGCAGGGCGCGCCGGATCAACCGTGAGCTGGCTGAGCTCTACCCCTATGCCCACCCGGAGCTGGACTTCCGGAACGCCTTCGAACTCCTCGTCGCCACGGTCCTCTCCGCTCAGACGACCGATCTGAGGGTCAACCAGACCACCCCCGCGCTCTTCGCCGCCTACCCCACCCCCGAGGACATGGCCGCTGCGGTCCCGGAGGAAATGGAAGAGATCATTCGGCCGACCGGCTTCTTCCGCGCCAAGACCAAGTCGCTGCTGGGCCTCTCCGCCGCCCTCCGGGACAACTTCGACGGCGAGGTGCCCGGACGTCTGGAGGACCTCGTGACGTTGCCGGGAGTCGGCCGCAAGACTGCCAACGTCGTACTGGGGAACGCTTTCGGCGTACCGGGGATCACTGTCGACACCCATTTCGGCCGGCTGGTGCGCCGCTGGAAGTGGACCGACCAGGAGGATCCGGTGAAGGTCGAGGCCGATGTCGCGGCGATCTTCCCCAAGAGTGAGTGGACGATGCTCTCACACCGCGTCGTCTTCCACGGGCGCCGCATCTGCCACGCCCGCAAGCCCGCCTGCGGTGCCTGCCCGATCGCCCCGCTCTGTCCTTCGTACGGAGAGGGCGAGACGGATCCCGAGAAGGCCCGGAAGCTTCTGAAGTACGAGATGGGGGGCCGCCCCGGGCAGCGGCTGAGCCCGCCGCCGGACTACCCGGGCGCACCCGCCCCCGCCCTGGGCGCCGAATGATCCGAGGCGCCGCTGCGGAACGAAATGCGTGACGACAGGCGTTGTGAGACGAGGGGTGCCCATGAGGACGCATGAACACAGCACGGACGCTTCGGCCGACGCGGCAGCAGCAGCCGCGTCGGCCGAGCCCGCGCCGGGATCCGGCCGAGAGGCCTCGATCACCGTCACCACCGAGGGCCTGCCCCACTGGCTGGACCCCGTCGCACGCGCCGCGCGCACCGTCGAGCCGCGGCAGCTCAGCCGTTTCCTCCCGCCCGAGAGCGGAGCGGGACGGCAGTCGGCCGTCCTCGTCCTGTTCGGTGAGGGTGCACGGGGGCCGGAACTGCTTCTGATGGAGCGCGCGGGAAGCCTGCGCTCGCACCCCGGCCAGCCCTCCTTCCCCGGTGGCTCCCTGGATCCCGAGGACGGCGACCAGTCGACGACGGGCCCGCTCAGGGCCGCGCTGCGGGAGGCCCAGGAGGAGACCGGCCTCGATCCGCACGGGGTGCAGCTGTTCGGCGTGCTGCCCCGGCTCTACATTCCGGTGAGCAGCTTCGTGGTGACGCCGGTCCTCGGCTGGTGGCGTGCGCCCAGCCCGGTGGGGGTCGTCGACCCGGGGGAGACCGCACGGGTCTTCACCGTCCCCGTGGCAGATCTCACGGACCCGGCCAACCGGGCCACGGCCGTCCATCCAAGCGGTCACCAAGGCCCGGCGTTTCTGGTCGAATCCGCACTCGTATGGGGGTTCACGGCCGGCGTGATCGACCGGATTCTGCACTTCGCGGGCTGGGAGCGCCCCTGGGACAGAGCCAAGCAGGTGCCGCTCGACTGGCGCGCATGACAGGCTGACTCCCCGTGCTCCACTGCTCCGGGCCGCCCGCCCGGCCCCGGGGAGACGTACGGGCCCGGTGACGAATCTGTGAGGCTATAGACGGTGAACGTGCTGGACATCCTGCTGCTGGCCGGCGCCGTGTGGTTCGCGGTCATCGGATACCGCCAGGGGTTCGTCGTCGGCATCCTGTCGGTGATCGGGTTCCTGGGAGGCGGTCTCGTCGCCGTCTCTCTGCTGCCGATCCTGTGGGACCAGCTGACGGACGGCTCCGAGGTCTCGTCGACGGCCGCCGTGGTCGCGGTCGTCATCGTGATCGTGTGCGCCTCGGTGGGCCAGGCCTTCACCACCCACCTGGGGAACAAGCTCCGCCGGTACATCACGTGGTCGCCCGCGCGTGCCGTCGACGCGACGGGCGGCGCACTGGTCAACGTCGTGGCGATGCTCCTGGTGTCGTGGCTGATCGGCTCAGCGCTGGCCGGCACCTCGCTGCCGACCCTGGGCAAGGAGGTGCGCAGTTCCTCTGTCCTGCTCGGCATCTCCCGGGTGATGCCGCCCCAGGCCTCCACCTGGTTCACGGACTTCTCCTCGGTCCTCGCGCAGAACGGCTTCCCGCAGGTCTTCAGCCCGTTCGCCAACGAGCCGATCACCGAAGTCAGGGCACCCGACCCGGCGCTTGCGGGCAGCCCGGTCGCCGCCCGTGCCAAGAATTCCATCGTCAAGGTCGTCGGTACCGCCCCGAGCTGCGGCAAGGTCCTCGAAGGGACCGGTTTCGTCTTCTCCGACCGCCGGGTGATGACCAACGCCCACGTCGTCGGCGGCGTCGACGAGCCGACCGTCCAGATCGGCGGCCAGGGACGGCTGTACGACGCGAAGGTCGTCCTGTACGACTGGCGGCGCGACATCGCCGTACTCGACGTCCCGGACCTGGACGCGAAGCCGCTCGGCTTCACCGACACCGACCACGACGCCGCGACCGGCGACAGCGCGATCGTCGCGGGCTTCCCGGAGAACGGCGCGTACGACGTACGGTCCGCGCGCGTCCGCGCCCGCATCGACGCCAACGGTCCGGACATCTACCACCGGGGCACCGTCCGCCGCGACGTGTACTCGCTCTTCACGACGGTCCGCCAGGGGAACTCCGGCGGACCGCTGCTGACCCCGGAAGGCAAGGTGTACGGCGTCGTCTTCGCCAAGTCGCTCGACGACCCGGACACCGGCTACGCGCTGACGGCCGACGAGATCCGCCAGGACATCGAGCAGGGGAGAACCGCCAACCAGCAGGTCGACAGTCAGGCGTGCGCGCTCTAGTGCACTGTCCGGCGGAGGAGCGAACGGCCCTCGGGGGCGGGTACCCGGGGCCGGTGACCGCCGGGCCCGTCCAGACCGGGCCGCCGGCCCGTCAGACCCCGCCGCCGGGCGCTGCGCTCAGAGCCTGCCGGTGGGGGACCGGCAGGTCGTCCGCGGCGGCCGCGAGGCCGTCCGGGGAGGCAGGGAGGTCATCCGCGCGGGTGGCGCAGCCGCGCCGACACCCAGCGGGCCCTGCGGCGAAGGATGCGCGGAATGCCGAGCCGGGGATCATGCAGAACATGCATAGCGTGCACCCGGCCCTGGCGGCCGCCCCCCTCATGAGTGCCCGGACCCGCCGTGGCGGTCGAGCGACGATTGCGTGCTGCGTCACTGAAGTCGTGCGTCCAGCCCATACCCGGACGTCTGCCCGTGGCTCATGGTCGGTAATCGCCCATCCGTCAGCCAATTGGCTTATGCGCCAGGCAAGTGGCCATTCGGTAGGACGGGTGTGCCCGTGGGCTAGCGGTCGGGCTCGGAATCCTTGAGCCAGCTGATGAGTTCGGCCGAGAAACCGTCCGGATCCTCCTCGTGGGGGAAGTGCCCCAGACCGTCGAAAAGTCGCCACCGGTACGGTGCCTCGACGTACTCGCCGGACCCCGCCGAACTCCGGGTGCGTACCGCCGGATCGAGTGAACCGTGCAGGTGCAGCGTGGGCACCCGCACCGGCCGTTTCATGCGCCGGTTGAACTGGATTCCGTCGGGGCGGGCCAGTGAGCGCACCATCCAGCGGTAGGGCTCGACCGAGCAGTGCGCCGTCGACGGGATGGACATGGCACGCCGGTACACGTCCACCGCCGCGTCGTCGGGGAAGTCCGCGCTCCGAGGCCCCGCCCAGTCGTGGATCAGCCGCCCCACCAACGCGGCGTCGTCCGCCACGAGCTGACGCTCAGGCACCCACGGCCGCTGGAAGCCCCAGATGTACGACCCCGCGCGGGACTGCGCGAAGTCGGAGAGCATCGAGGAGCGCCACCGTCGCGGATGCGGCATCGAGGACACCACCAGCCGGCGCACCAGCTTCGGCCGCATCACCGCCGCCGTCCAGGCGAGGTAGCCGCCCATGTCGTGGCCGACCAGGGCCGCGTCGGGCTCGCCGAGCGAGCGGATCACGCCGGTGATGTCCAGCGCCAGGTTGGCCGGGTCGTAACCCCGCGGCGTACGGTCGCTGCCGCCCACCCCGCGCAGGTCCATCGCCACCGCCCGGAACCCCGCCTCCGCGAGTGCGGGCAGCTGGTGGCGCCAGGTCCACCAGAACTGCGGGAAGCCGTGCAGGAGCAGGACCAGCGGCCCTTCACCCATTTCGGCGATGTGGAAGCGGGCGCCGTTCGCCGCGACATCCCGGTGCGTCCAGGGGCCGTCCAGGCGGACGGGGCCACCGGATCCGGCCACCGGACCCAGCGGGCCGGTGAACGGCGCCGAGGCCGGCGGTGGCGGTGTGGCGAAAGGGTCTGCCGGGGGGCCGTCCGGCGCTGCGTGGCCCGCCCGGTCGTCCGGGCCTACTGGGCCGAATGCGCTGGAATCGGGGACCGTCATGTAGATGAGCGTGCCACAGCCGACGCCTTGTCCTGGACCGGACTGTTCTCGATGGCCTTGTCCGCAAGTGTGCTGCCGCCCACCGGAAGGATCGCGTCCGCTGCGATGCCCGGGCGGGGGTGAGGCTTGACGCTCTGGAGGACGGCGGCGGTCTGCTTGGCCGACGCGATGGACTTCTCCGGCGGCTTGACCTTCTTGAACTTGGCGTAGCCGAAGAGCGCGAGCAGAATCCCGAGCAGGATGAACGCGCCACCCACGATCAGGAACGACCAGGCGAGCCCCAGTCCCAGGTTATGGATTCCGTACGCGGCCGCAAAGCTCAGCACCGGGATCGCGAACAGGATCAGCACACCCGTGACGATGAACGCCACGCTGCCGATGACGCCACGCTTGACGTCCTGTCGCACCTCGGCCTTGGCCAGGGCAATCTCGTCGTGTACCAGCGCCGACAGTTCGGCCGTCGCCGAGGCGACCAGCTGGCCGAGACTGCGGTCGGCGCTACCCGCGTAATTGCCGGGGTCGCTCATGCCTGACTCCCTCTCCTGTTCAACACATCCGATGTCAGATCATGCCGGACTGTCCGGCTTGTTGCTCGCTGCCCCCGCCAGTTGGGCAAGGCGCCTGTGCTCCGCCGCCTTCTTCTCGTGGATCGCGGCCATCCGCAGGTGGTACTCCGGATCGTCCTGTTCATAGATGTCCGGTACCCCGGATTCGTCCTCGTCGAGCTCCTCCGCGTCCGTGAGCGCCCGGTATCTGCGTACCCGGAGTTTGAGCAGTACACCGGAGAGTACGGCGGCAATCAGGGAGCCGAGCAGAACCGACGCCTTGATCTCGTTGATCATGGCGTCGTCGGTGAAGGCCAGCTCGCCGATCAGCAGTGAGACGGTGAAGCCGATTCCGGCGAGCGAGGCGACCGCGAAGATATCGGCCCAGGCCAGCTCCTTGTTCAGCTCCGCCCTGGTGAACCGGGTGGCGAGCCACGTACCGCCGAAGATCCCTATCGTCTTCCCGACGACGAGCCCCAGCACGACACCCAGCGTCTCGGGCCGGGTGAACACGCCGGCCACCGCGCCGCCGGAGAGCGAGACCCCGGCCGAGAAGAGTGCGAACAGCGGTACGGCGAAACCCGCCGACAGCGGGCGGATCAGATGCTCGATGCGCTCACCGGGGGAACGCTCCTCGCCTTCGCGCCTGGTACAGCGCAGCATCAGGCCCATCGCGACACCGGCGATGGTGGCGTGGATGCCGCTGTTGTACATCAGCCCCCAGATGACCAGGGCGAGCGGCACGTAGACGTACCAGCCGAGGACGTTCAGCCGCAGCAGCAGGTAGAAGACGGCCAGACCGACGAAGGCGCCGCTGAGCGCGACGAAGTTGATGTTCTCGGTGAAGAACACCGCGATGATCAGGATCGCGAACAGGTCGTCGACGACGGCGAGCGTCAGCAGGAACGCACGGAGCGCGGACGGCAGCGAGGTGCCGATGACCGCGAGGACGGCGAGCGCGAAGGCGATGTCGGTGGCCGTGGGGACGGCCCAGCCGCTGGTGGAGCCGGAGCCGAACACCGTCACCAGCGTGTAGACGACCGCGGGCACGGCCATGCCGCAGAGCGCGGCGACGACCGGGAGGGCGGCAGCCTTCGGATCGCGCAGTTCACCCGCGACGAGTTCGCGCTTGAGCTCGACCCCCGCGACGAAGAAGAAGATCGCGAGCAGTCCGTCGGCCGCCCAGTGCGCCACGGACAGATGCAGACCGAGCACGCCGGGCCCGAAGTGGTAGCGACTGACGGTCGTGTAGCTCGATCCGAAGGTGTTCGCCCAGATCAGCGCGGCCACCGCGGCGACCAGCAGGATGACTCCGCCGACGGTTTCGGTACGCAGCGCGTCGGTGAGGAAGGTCCGCTCCGGGAGCGACTGGCGACCCAGGAAGGTGCGGCGGGGGGAGGGGGGTGCGGGAGTGGGCGCGGCCACGAGAGAGGACCTCCGGGTCGGGTACGGCAGCGACGGCATGGCTGATGCACTTGCCGACCAGACTTCCCGGCACACCCTTTGGAGATTGTTCCTGTCATGTTGTTGACCAGCTGCCACTGTACCCGGGGCGTGCAGGGCTGTGAGCGGTTGGGCTGTGAGCGGTGATCTTCACCCTAAACGCCCGAAGGGCATCCGGCGCGCTGCCGGATGCCCTTCGGTGAGCTCAGCTCCTGGAGGAGGTCTCAGTCCTCGGAGGAGGATGACGGGAGCTGGGTCTGGATGAGATCCATGACCGATGAGTCCGTCAGTGTGGTGACGTCTCCCAGTTCCCTGTTCTCCGCGATGTCGCGGAGGAGGCGTCGCATGATCTTGCCGGAGCGGGTCTTCGGCAGCTCGTCGACCGGCAGGACTCGCTTGGGTTTGGCGATGGGGCCGAGGGTGGTGCCGACGTGGTTGCGGAGTTCGGCGACGAGGTCGTCGGAGGCGGTTGCTGTGCCGCGCAGGATGACGAAGGCGACGATGGACTGGCCGGTCGTCTCGTCGGCGGCACCGACCACGGCTGCCTCGGCGACCGCCGGGTGTGACACGAGGGCGGACTCGACTTCGGTGGTGGAGATGTTGTGCCCGGATACGAGCATGACGTCGTCGACGCGGCCGAGGAGCCAGATGTCGCCGTCCTCGTCCTTCTTGGCGCCGTCGCCCGCGAAGTACTTGCCCTCGAAGCGTGACCAGTAGGTGTCGAGGAAGCGTTGGTCGTCGCCCCAGATGGTGCGGAGCATGGAGGGCCACGGCTCGGTGAGGACGAGGTAGCCGCCGCCGCCGTCCGGGACCTCGCGGGCCTCGTCGTCCACGACCGTGGCGCAGATGCCGGGCAGCGCGCGCTGGGCGCTGCCCGGCTTGGTCGCGGTGACTCCGGGGAGCGGCGAGATCATCATCGCGCCGGTCTCGGTCTGCCACCAGGTGTCCACGATCGGGCACTTGTCGGCACCGATGTGCTTGCGGTACCACATCCAGGCCTCGGGGTTGATCGGCTCACCGACCGAGCCGAGGACCCGGAGACTGCTCAGGTCGAACTTGGCGGGGATGTCGTCACCCCACTTCATGAACGTCCGGATCGCGGTCGGCGCGGTGTAGAGAATGCTCACGCCGTACTTCTGGACGATCTCCCAGAAGCGCCCCTGGTGCGGGGTGTCGGGCGTGCCCTCGTACATGACCTGCGTCGCACCGTTGGCCAGCGGGCCGTAGACGATGTAGGAGTGTCCGGTCACCCAGCCGATGTCAGCGGTGCACCAGTAGACATCGCTCTCCGGCTTGAGGTCGAAGACCGCGTGGTGCGTGTACGCCGCCTGCGTGAGGTAGCCGCCGGAGGTGTGCAGGATGCCCTTGGGCTTCCCGGTGGTGCCCGAGGTGTAGAGGATGAAGAGCGGCTGCTCGGCCTCGAATGCCTCGGGGGTGTGCTCGGCGGACTGCCGTGCGGTGATCTCGTGCCACCAGACGTCGCGGCCCTCGGTCCACGCCGTGTCCTGGCCGGTGCGCCGGACGACCAGGACGTGCTCGACGCTGTCGATACGGGCGACGGCGTCGTCGACGGCGGGCTTGAGCGCGGAGGGCTTGCCGCGGCGGTATCCGCCGTCGGAGGTGATGACGACCTTCGCGTCCGCGTCCTGGATGCGGGTGGCGATGGCGTCGGCGGAGAAGCCGCCGAAGACCACCGAGTGGGCTGCGCCGATGCGGGCGCAGGCCAGCATCGCGATGGCGGCCTCGGGGATCATCGGCAGGTAGACGGCGACCCGGTCGCCCTTGCCGACGCCGAGTTCGGTCAGTGCGTTGGCGGCGCGGGAGACCTCGTCCTTCAGCTGTGCGTAGGTGAGGGCACGGCTGTCGCCGGGCTCGCCCTCGAAGTGGATGGCGACCCGGTCGCCGTTGCCCGCCTCGACGTGGCGGTCCACGCAGTTGTACGCGACGTTGAGCTTGCCGTCCGCGAACCACTTCGCGAAGGGCGGGTTGCTCCAGTCGAGCGTTTCGGTCGGCTCCGTGGCCCAGGTCAGGCGGCGGGCCTGCTCGGCCCAGAAGCCCAGCCGGTCCGCATCGGCCTGTTCGTACGCCTCGGCTGTGGCATTGGCGTTCGCGGCCAGATCGGCAGGCGGTGCAAACCGCCGCTCCTCTTTGAGCAGGTTGGCCAGGCTTTCGTTGCTCACGACATCTCCCATTCCCAGGGTGTCCGTTGTGTCCCGGGGCATAGCTCATCAGGCCAAAGGCCGGGTGACAAGTGTCTGCCGGGAATTGGTTTAGACCTGTGTTTCGTGTATGGAGGCACGATCCCGCCCCCGCGGCGGAGTGGAGCAGAATGCCGGTGTGCCGTGCGGTGGTGCAGGGTGCACGGCGCTGCGGAGGCGGGACCCACACGGTCTCACGGACCCGAGGTGTACCCGGTTCAGGCGCCGGTACGAGCCAACTCGGCCGGTTCATAGGGATCGTACGGGGCCGAGGGGCCGACCCGGTCGAATACCTCGTCGAGCCCATGGCCCGCGCCGATTCCCTCGGTCAGCAGATACGACTGGGCCTCAGCCACGTGGAAGTACATGCCGTGCAGCTGGAGTGTGCCTTCCGCGAGGCGCCGGGCCACCGATCCATGAGCCCGCAGATGGTCCAGCTGTTGGACGACATTGGTGAGGCAGAGCTGTTCCACCTCATCGGCGGGCAGCCGGCCGGAGATCCGTGCCCAGGCGTGCCGTTTGGAGGCCATCCGCTTCAGGCTGGGCACGCCGTGCCGCAACCAGCGCCAGAGAGGGGTGTTCGGAGTGTCGGGCCCCGCACTGAGCAGGGCGTTCATCGCGCCGCAGCCTGAGTGCCCGCAGATGGTGATGGATTCCACCCCCAGCACATCCACCGCGTACTCGATCGCCGCGCCCACAGAGTCGTCACCTCTCTCGGAATGTGGCGGCGGCACGAGGTTTCCGATGTTCCGTACGGTGAACAGGTCACCCGGGCCGCTTGCCGTGATCATGCTCGTCACCAGGCGGGAGTCCGCGCAGGTGATGAACAGCTGCGAGGGGCGCTGGCCTTCCCTGGCCAGCCTTGCCAGCTCCTCACGAACCAGGGGTGCGGTATTGCGCTGGAACGAGCTGAGGCCGCTGACCAGCCGCTGCCCGCCGGTCCGGCGTGCTGGGGCAGCGTCGTGATCGGGTGTGTAGTCGGTCGGTCGGCCGGGCGGCGGCTGGGCGCCTGCGTGGGCAAGCCCGTCGGGGGTGGCGCCGGTGCCGTCGGTGCGGTCGGTGCCGTCCGGCGGGGGCGGGGTGGGAATGGGCCCGGGGTGGAGCGGTGACGGGTGGAGCGGCGTGGGGCTGTCCGTCACGCCTGTGGCGGGGGCGGGGGCGGGGGCGGAGGAACGGCCTGCATCACCCCCGTAACAAAGAGATCCAATTCCTTGTGCGGGCAACGGCCATGCCCCTGAAGTGG